>CALARM010000392.1 GCA_937888925.1 uncultured Synergistia bacterium
GGAAATGACAGATTTTACTGGTTCGGCGCAGAAGACGGGGAAATGGATTACTATTTCATTTACGGCCCTGACATAAAAAGAGTTATTTCTTCTTATACCCTTATTACGGGAAGAATGGAACTTCCCCCTCTGTGGTCTCTCGGCTATCAGCAGAGCAGATGGAGTTATTACCCCGAGTCTTCCGTAAGATCAATAGCCAGGAATTTCAGAGATAGAGGCATCCCATGTGATGTAATATATCTGGATATAGATTATATGGACGGATACAGGGTTTTTACGTGGGATAAAGAGAGGTTTCCGGAACCGAAAAAACTCATATCTGATCTCAAAGCCGAAGGTTTTAAAGTGATTCCCATCGTAGACCCCGGTGTAAAGGCTGATGATAATTATTCTGTCGCGAAAGAAGGCATAGAAAAAGATTTATTTGTAAAATATCCTGACGAAACGCTTTATAAAGGAGAAGTATGGCCTTCCTGGGCTTATTTCCCTGATTTTACTAAAGAAGAAACTGCTCTCTGGTGGGCCGGTAAGAACAAAGCTCTTCTGGATCTCGGTATCGAAGGTATATGGAATGATATGAATGAGCCTGCTGTGTGGGGGAAATATGTGCCTGATATTGTAAGATTTAATGATCATGGTTTCGGAGCTGATCATAAAAAAATACACAATGTTTTCGCTCTTGAAATGGCAAAGGCCACATTCAGGGCTTTTCAGGACAGTGGAAAAAGACCTTTTATACTTACGAGGGCAGGATTTTCAGGTATTCAGAGATATGCCGCAGTATGGACGGGAGACAATGCATCAAATGAAAACCATCTCCTTCTTGCCTGTCTTATGCCGCAGGGTATGGGACTGAGCGGTATGGTTTTTGTGGGAAGTGACGTGGGAGGTTTTGAGGGGAATCCTTCAAAAAATCTCTATGTAAGATGGATGCAACTGGGGGCCTTTACGCCATTTTTCAGAGGACATTCCTGCAAGGGCATGGTAGCAAAAGAGCCATGGTCTTTCGGTGAAGATGTGGAATATTATACGGGGGAAGCAATAAAATTGAGATACAGATTCCTTCCATGTCTTTACAATGAATTTTATAATGCCACAAAAACAGGACTTCCTGTTATGAGACCACTTTTATTGAATTTTCAACATGACAGAGAATGTTATAAAGAAGAAGCTCAGAAAGAATTTATGATAGGTGAAAATTTTCTCGTAGCTCCTGTTCTCTCGGAAAATGATATGGCAAAGAAATTGTATCTTCCTGAAGGAAGATGGCTTTATATGAGAGATAAGACTGTATATCAGGGGAACCGGTGGATTGTAATAGATGCTCCTCTGTCTGAAATCCCTCTCTTTATAAGAGAAGGAGGTATAATTCCAATGCAGGAATGTCAGAATTATGCAGGAGAAAAAGAAATTGGAGAATATGAATTTAAGATGTTCCCGTCAGAGGATTCCACTTTTGAATTATATGAAGATGACGGAGTAAGCTGTAAATATAAAGAAGGATTCTACAGTATTACAAAAATAGAAAGCAGGAAGACTTCTTCTCTGGAAATATCCGTTACAAAACCTTACAGGAAATATGACAGTAAAAAGAAAGATTTTACTTTTGAAATATATGATATGACAGAACCGCAGGAAGTTTCACTACCGGGAAAATCACTGAAAAGATACACTACTACTGACTTTAATGGGGAAGGTTATTTCTTTAATTCTGAAGAGAAATCTCTTTATGTAAAGGTTAAAGATAAAGATGAGTTTATTTTGAAGGTAAAGTAATAAGTGAAAAGTGAAGAGTGAAAAGTGAAAATGAGTCAAACTCTTCACTCTTCACTCTTCACGACTCACGTTGAATATTCCGGGAAATCTTTCTGCAAACATTCCGGACATATACTGTGAGTAAATTCTGCCTGAGAATGAGATTCTATATAAGCTTCTATTCGATACCAGTAACCATTGTCATCTCTGATATTTTTACATGATGCACAGAGGGGAAGCAAACCTTTCATACTATTTATGCAATCAAGGGATGACTGAAGTTCCATTACAAAATTACCTTCTTCTTTCCGTATTTCTTTCTCGTCAGTAATATCTTCAACAGACATAAGAATTACTGTATGTTTATCATTTTCTTTAAAGATTTTTCTGGCATTTAACAGTAATGTCCTTTTTTCTTTATTTGATGAATTATAAATTAATTCAAAATTTTCAACACAGTTTTTTTCCTCCAGGGTATGTTCAAGCATATTATGTATTGAGTATAGATCCCACAGATCTTTATCCAGATTATATAATATCCTTCCTGTAGTTTTCTCCGGTGTTGTTTTGAAATGCCTGTAAAAATGATTGTTGGCAGAAATGATTCTCATATTAGAATCCATTATTACTGCAGGAATATGAAGATTATTAAGAATATTTTCCCTGTATTTTATGACTTCAAGAACTGCATGTTCCGCTTTTTTAATTTCTGTTATCTCGTCATATATACCGAGTACACCCGTAATATTTCCATCATGGTCATGGAGAGGTATCCTGTTTGTATAGCTCCATTCCGTTTTTTCTTTTCCCGTCTTTGGTTTTGGTTCCATAATATGATATTCAGGTTTATTCATGTTCATGACCTGACGGTCACATTCGCGATAAAATTCTCCGTAATCTTTCCCCCATGAAAAATCATAATCGCTTTTCCCTGCTATTTCTATTGTTGATTTCAGTCCTGCATCTATGGCAAATAATCTGTTACATCCCTGGTATATTGAATTTTTGTCTTTCCAGAAGACCCTTGCAGGAATTGCATCTACAATAGATTGGACCATGTTTCTGGTTTTACAGATTTCCGTATCCTTCCACTTTCTTTCAAAAAGATGCAAGAAAAATTCTCCTGTAAGTTTAAAGAAGGTTATATCTTCGTTTTTCCACAGATATCCCTTTTTACCCATAGAAAAACCTGTTAAACCGACAAGGTTATGTCCGACTATCATAGGAATTGCAAAGAATGATTTCATTTCACTGTCAAATTCCGGTAATTCTTCTTCCCGTTCCATACATGAAATTTTATAAGGCAGATAAATATAATCGAGACATTTCCCTTTTTTAAATAGACTGGAAAGGGATTCGAAAAACACTTCTTTAAATCTTTTACTTCTCGGTTTGACACCTTCTTTACACCACTCATGACTATGGTCAATCATGGTCAAATCGTCTGAATATATATCGATAAAACATCGATCAACAGGGGCAAATTCGCCTGTAGCTTTTAAAGCCCAGTCTATCTCGTTATGAATCTGATTTGCCGGCAGGTTTGCAAAATGACCTGTTATGACTGCCATAAGCTGTTCTATTAACAGTCTGTATTTTAATTGTTTCTCAATCTTCATTCTTTTTCTGATTTCCGATTGAAG
>CALARM010000393.1 GCA_937888925.1 uncultured Synergistia bacterium
TAGCAAGCCGTTCTGCTCTTGTAATTGATAATGTCATACTCCATGAAAATGAAAAGAAATATATTGAAGAACTGAAAGAAAAAACAGACAAATTAAATGCTATAGTGAGAGATATGGGAGACGGAGTATTACTTTTTGATAAAAACGGATCTATTACATTCTTTAACAGAGCGGCAGAATATATTATGAACAGAACGGAAGAACAGGTAATTGACACGGAATGGACGTCTCTTATAAACCTAAGGGATGATGAAGGGAAGCCCGTATCTATAGAGCCTTCTTTTAAATTCAAACGTTCCAAAGGATTTATAAATACCGCTCCGGAAGAAAGAAAATTTCTAAGTGCTACCGCAACGCCCCTTCTTAATCCTCATGGAGAAAAAATCGGAGGTATTGTAGTAATCAGCGATATGTCCAAGGAAAAAGAGATAGAAAAAATGAAATCGGAATTTGTCTCTATTGTTTCCCATGATTTACGGTCACCTCTTACGTCTGTCAAGGGATATGCCAGCATGATATTACACTACAATGATAAATTGACTGATGATAAGAAAAAGGAATTTCTGGAAATAATAATAAGAGAAGTAGAAAGACTTGTAAGGCTTATAAAGAGCCTCCTCGATCTGGCAAAAATAGAATCAGGAAGATTTGAAAGCCAGAAAATGCCTGTAGAAATAGTTCCTCTGATGAAAAATGTTATGGATACCTATAGAAGCAGTGAAAATCATAAGATAAATATGAATATAACAGGGGATCTGCCTGTTATCATGGCAGACCCTGACCAGTTAGAGCAGGTTCTTCATAACCTTGTCGGTAATGCCATTAAATATTCACCTGAAGGAGGAGAGGTAGAAGCAGGGGGATATCTGGAGAATAATAAAATAATTATTTATGTTCAGGATCAGGGTATCGGCATACCGGAAGAAGAAATTGAAGGGGTTTTCGATAAGTTTCACAGAGTAAAATCGGGCCATAGAATTGCCGGAGCAGGGCTGGGATTATTTATTACAAAAAATATTATAGATGCCCATGAAGGCAACATATGGGTTGAAAGTTCTCACGGGAAAGGAAGCAAATTTATATTTTCTTTGAATTTATAGGAATGATCAGGTCTTTATTCGACTATTTTTCCATCGCCATTGACTTTTCACATATTTTAATATAAAATTATTATAGATAAACCTGCATAATCTGTAATATAAAGGAATAATATATGTTTTTAAATAAACATGGTTTTACCTTTGCAGAAATAATGATATCAGTAGGTATATTATCTCTTCTTCTCTTAACTGTCCTGGCTATCTTCGGAACAACACTTTCAGGAATAAAAAGAGGAGAAAACGAAATAGTAGCCGCATCACTTGCACAGCAGGTAATGGAAACCTATAAAAATGATCTGGAACTGAATTTTGATAGTTATACAGTCGGTACTCACGGAAATGTTACTCTTGAGCAGAATATTATAAATGGAATTCCTTTTACGGCTGAAATAGACATATCAAAGATAGGAGGATTATCTGAATCCCGTATAAAAAAAGTTGAGGTACATATAGGGTGGAAAGATAATACATTAGGAAATACTAAATTTAAACTTACCACCTATATAAACAAAGGAAATGATAAATAAGATAAGGAAAACAGGTCTTTCCCTTGTGGAACTTATAATATCAATAGCAATAATCAGTCTCATATTAACATCTATTAGTATTGTAATGGTCAGCAGTATGAGACTATCTGTCATAGGCCGGGCCAGAGGAGGCATTCAGGGCAGTGCTATTTCTGCCCTGGGTTATTTATCAAGAGAACTTATGGAATCGGACATAAGATCTGCCAATATCTATAATATAGATGCCAGCTGCCCTGCTGCAATAAGTTTCCTGTCGGCAGTAGAAATAAACGGTGTAGATCTTAAATATGAACTGTCTACAGGTAAAATGGCATGGCAAAAATATATCATATATTTCCTTGTTCCAGATACGGCTACGGGAGATAAAATGTTAATAAGGAAGGAGTACAATCCGAAAGATCCCGGTACACCTCCTAAAAGTAATTTCGAGTATTATATTGAAAGAACCATACCTTTAATCTCTGATGATCTGATAAATGAATGTAATTATACACCCGGTGACAGCCGATGCAGGGTAGTGGCCCATGGGATATATGAACTTGAAGCAGTGCTGCCTGATCCGAATGAATATGTAAACAAACGTTATATTACACTTTCAGTAAAAATCCGTGCTGTATCGGTAAACAAACAGCTGAAAGAACAGTCAGAATACAGGACAAGGGTTTACTTCAGAAATTAGGGAGGAATTTCATATGTTTTTTAAAGCAA
Organism: uncultured Synergistia bacterium; assembly: GCA_937888925.1. The sequence continues at coordinate 2,336 of CALARM010000393.1, forward strand.
AAGAAGGACTGATTTTAATAACAGTTCTCGGAGTTATGATGGTTACCAGTATA
>CALARM010000394.1 GCA_937888925.1 uncultured Synergistia bacterium
CATAGATGTAGACAGACATTTATCTATGGGAGATGAAAAAATTATAGACGGAACAGGTTATACAAAATTTAAATACAGATCCGAACTGAATGAATGGCCTCAGGAACAAATACTCTATGGCATTTCAGAACGTAATTCTGCTGATATGAAATATATAAAAGAAGAGGTAGAAATTTCTGTAAAAGGGCCGGGAGTTAAATATTCTATTCAGGATTTGAATGATCCGGCTTTTAAAGAAGAAACTTTTTTCTTAAGTAAAGACGATATAGGTATTGGATAAATAATTACAATATTTTAATTTTGCAAGGAGGTATATTTTATGAAAATTAACAGTTTAAATGCATCAAATTTTACACATGGAACCTGTCAAACAAGGAAAAAAAATGAAGAAAACAGTATAGACAGAGTTGACATAGGAAATTCATCTGTTCCGGAAGGAGAACATAAAAAATGGCTGATTATGAATTATGTTGCAGCAGATTGCAACCTTCAGGTAGCTCAATATAAAAACCTTGATAATCAGGAACAGGTAGGTTCAGATAAGAATACTCATATAGTAGCCATGATAGATATAGGGCCTTTTCCGGGCCTTATGGATGAAAGCTGGAGCGGAGCAAGAACTTATTATATCAACGGAGACAATACAAAGGATAAAATAACCTCCCCTGTTATATCAGAACATGGAAATCATGTAGACATGTCAGATATGGATGTTATGACAAAATTTATTGTAGACACAATAAAGAAATTCCCCTCCGACTATACAGCCCTTGTCCTGAATGATCATGGAGGAGGATGGACAGGCGCTCTGGCAGATGACCATGACGGAAGATTAATGAAGATACCGCAGATCAGAAAAGCAATTGAAAAAGCAGAAGAAATAACAGGGAAAAAACTCGATATTATCGGTTTTGATGCATGTCTTATGGCGGATACCCAGGTAGCCTATGAACTCAAAGATACGGCAAAAATTCTTCTTGCTTCTGAAGAAACAGAAGGAGGTAAAGGCTGGACCTATTCCCCTATGCTTGGCGGTAAGGGAGGAGAAGCCCTTAAAACAATTCAGGATTCTATGACAAAGAGAATAGATGTATCCCCTGAGGAATTTGCAAAAACAGTAGTAAAAGTTAACGGAGAACATCAAAAGGACATACCGACTTTTTCCGCTACAGATTTAACTAAAATGGATGATCTGGCAAAAGCTGCAGATAAGTTCGCCGGCGCAGTTATAAACGCACCGGACGATAAATTTATTATAAGAGATGCCATAAAAAAGGCGCAGAATTACGCAGGAGGATATGCTCCATACGGCGATATGAGGGACTTTTATCATATGGCAGAATTAATAGAAAAAGACGTAAAGTCTTCTGAAGTCAGGGAGGCAGCTAAAGAGATGAAAGAAACTATCAAGGCAACAATAATAGAAAATGAAGCAGACGAGGTTCATCGTAATTCTCATGGTATTCATGTATACACGCCCGTTTCATCCAAAGGTGTGGAAGAAGAGTATAAAAAACTTAATTTTGCACAACATGTTCCCAGATGGGTGGAAATGCTTAATAAACTCGGAGGACATAAAGCAGGTATGGTTCATAATGAAAAAGATACAATGCCAGGTATTTTAGATGTATGGCCCGACGGATCTCCAAAGCCAGGTCAAATAAAAGAGTGAAATCTTATAAATCCGTTCAAAGGTCTGTTCTAAATCTATTTTGAAACAGACCTTTGAACGTTTTTCTCGTTTATCTAAAAAGATCTTATTTCATTTTAGCGATAAAATACTCATCCTCTAAAACCTCTCCCGTATTTTTATCAACCTTTATATAAGAGAAAATTTCACCGTGCCGGGACTGCTGCTTTACTATAACCTCCCGCAAAACATTATTGTCTCCTGTTTCCTGTTTTTCTACAAACTCTGTATCTATACGATCATTACTGGTAAAGACCCCCATAGGCCCTCCGTAAACATAATTGAAATTTGACTCTACATTGATAACATCTTCAGTTTCAGGATTATCATCCACATGAGAATTGGCTTTTATTTTATCTTTTCCTGAATCCGGGGATGATGGAAATGAGAACCCTCCTCCCATACCAATCCAGGGTGCAGGCTGTGACCAGTTGTCTTCAGTTACAGGTGAGGTATGATAAAATTCCGGTGTATCTGTGGTTACTATATCGACTTTATCCGGTGTTTGAGTTACTAAAGAATTACCACATATCCGTTGCATTTGAATTATATCTTTATAATTATTATATTCCTGGACTGGAGCCCGATTGTATTTTATAGCACTGTTATGCGATCTTATTGTATTCATACAATAAATACCTCCTTATTTATAGATAAAATTTTATTATGAGAAATTCTCCTTCTACTATAGAATATTTAGATATATGAGGAAAAGTTTCACTAAATTTTATTTTATTACTGTAAGTTTACAATATCTTACAAAAGCTCTTATCTGCAGTGAACAGGTAATAGGGTATTACAATAGCTATTATTTTGATAATCCTAAAATCCGTATCTTCAAAACAGGAAAATAACGGATAAATTATTTTTCATAAAAATTAACAGTTGCAAGTAAAATCACATATTTTAGACAACCATATTGACAGATCCGCAAAATAAATATAAAGTTATTATAGAAACATTTATGCAATATAAGAAGGAAGTCAATTGTTTGATAAGAAGACAGGGCATATATATAAACTTAATCAGGAAGACGATCTCATAACTTCTTCAATGAACCGGGCTTCTAAATTACCTGAACTTATTCCCCGGGATGTAATGTTTAACGTTCCTCTGACAAATAGCCCGATGTCGAAAAAGCCGAAACTATCACCTGATGGCAAAAAAATAATTTATCTGGCATCAATTAATAATATACTCGGTCTCTGGATTAAAACTATCGGTCTTAATGATGAACGACTTATCGTGAATGATGAAAAAAGAAGTATATTTGACTATTTATGGACTACAGATAAATATATTATTTATTTCCAGGATAGAAAGGGAACACAGAACTGGGTT
>CALARM010000395.1 GCA_937888925.1 uncultured Synergistia bacterium
AAATAACATATACTTTCTACATGAGGGGTGTGAGGGAACATATCTACAGGTTGAACCAGTTTAACTTCATATTCTAATTCTCTTAATATTAACAGATCTCTTGCCAGGGTCGCAGGGTTACAGGATATATAAATTATATGTTTTATGTCAAGTTTTCTAATAATCTTTAAAATATCCCCTTCACACCCTTTTCTCGGTGGATCCAGAATAATTAATTCAATCTTTTTATCACACCCGATATTATAAAGTAAATCCTCTACCTGACCGGCAATAAAGTCTATATTGGTCATATTATTTAATTCCATATTTTTTTTTGCCATACTTACTGCTTCTGTATTTTCTTCTATACCAAAAACGTATCCACCATACCTGCTTAAAAAAAGACTGAAGGTACCTATCCCGCAGTATGCATCTATAGCCTGTTTTATATTTAACGGTGAAATTATACTCGAAATGACGTCATACATTTTTTCTATCTGACATGTATTAACCTGAAAGAAAGATGATGAAGAGATCATGAATTTAATATTTTTAATTTCTTCGACTATATAATTTCTGCCGGATAAAAGAAAATTTTCTTCTCCCATGACTACATTGGATCTGGAAGGATTAAAATTTTGAACTACTCCGGCAAGGCAGGTAATTTGTTTTAAATTCTCTAAAAATTTTTCTCTGTCAGGTATTGCTTTTTCATTACAGACAAGTGTACACAGAGTCTCTTTATTAGAAAAACTGGTCTTACATATAATATATCTGAGCAGACCTGAACATCTGCGTTCATTATAAATAGTCCATCTTGACAATAAAGGTACAATGCGTTCAACAACTTTATTGCTGAGGTCATGCTGTATAGGGCAAGATTTGATATGAACCAGATCATGACTATCCCTGCGAAAGAAGCCCGGTGTAGCATTTCCTTTTTGATTTTTTATTACAAGTTGGACTTTATTACGATAATTCCATATATTATCACTCGGAATAATTTCTTTAACCACTTCAGTCTGTATCCTGCCTATTTTCTTCAAATTTTCTTTAAGTAAATTCTCCTTTAAATATAATTGATAGTTATAATCTATATGCTGAAATGTGCATCCTCCACAGGAACCAAAGTATTCACATGGTGGCTCAACTCTATGAGATGAAGGTTTAATTATGTCAATTATCCTGGCGGTAGAATAATTTTTTTTAATAATTTCTATTTTTATTTCTACTTGATCACCGGGAACCCCGCAGGGAACAAATACAACCAGGTTATTTATTCTTCCTACCCCTTCACCTCTGGAATTTATAGAATTTATTGTAATAATATGTTTTGAATTGCTTATAAATGTATTAATCATATATTATTTTCCACACAGTTTCTGCAATGCTTTCTGAGGATCCGGATCATTTCTGTCAAGATTTATTGCCTTCTGGTAAGCTTCTATAGCTTTCTGTTTTTCACCTTTCTTTTCATATATTTCACCTGAAATAATAAGGGCTGACGTATCATTCAGATCAAGGGCCAGAGACTTTTCTACCATTTCCCTGGCCTGATCCAGTTTACCATCCATAATAAACATTAAAGCACTGGCTTTAAAAGCAAAAGATGAATCCTTGTAGAGTTCTACAGTTTTCTGAAGAGTTTTTCGTGCATAATCTTTATCCCCTGTTTTTACATATAACCATCCCAGTGTAAAAGCAATCATCTGGTCCTGCGGCTTTTGCCTGTAAGCTCTTTCCGCCATTTGTACCGCTTCTTTAGTTCTGCCGTTATAATAGTATGCAACAGCAAGATTTATTTCAGCTCCTGTATGAATGGGATTTATTGCCAGAACTTTATCCCACATCTTCATGGCTTCGTTTAATTCTCCCCTGTCATAATAAATTATAGCTTTTGTATAATATGGATCTACATATTTTTGATTTATTCTTATGGCTTTATCGAAATAATCCAGAGCCCTCTGTGCTTCACCTTTATAGTAATACGATACGCCTATATAGTAATGTGGTTCTGCATAATCAGGTAAAAGTTCTGCCACCCTCTGATAATTTTGTATAGCCATATCAAACTTTCCCAGTTGAAGGTAGGCCTGTCCCGTATAAAAAATAGCATCTGTATTATTCATATCCAGAGCAATTGCTTTCTGAAATTCAACAATTGCCTCTTCAGCTTTACCTGATGCCAGTAACATCTTTCCGTTTTTAATGTGACTTTCTGCTTCAATGTTTATTGCAAATACACAGGAAGGGAGGAGGAAAAATAAAAGCAGAAAAATTTTAATAAATAATTTCATAAAATACACCTCCGAAGTTAAAATTACTCAAGCAAGGTAATTTATTGACTTTTTAAATAAAATAGATTAAATTATTATATTATAATTATAATATAAAATAAAAGGTTTTTAAAGTTTAAATTTCATTATAAAACAATCTTTTATAAATTTGGGAGGAAAATAATGTCTAAGAAAAAAAAGAAAAAAAAGAGAAAATCCCAGGAACTAGAAGAGAGAACAATTTTAAATATAATAGATGGTAATGAAGAAAAAGATAATAAGGATATAGATGATAAAGAAAATAAAGTCAGAGAATTAGCAGAAAAAGTAGAGGCGCTTCAGGCAACAATTCAAAAATTAGTTCCTCCTGCTAAAACTACTCCTGACGTTGAATATAAGCCCTGTCCCGGATGTAATTCTTTAAATAGATTAAATGCCAAATTTTGTAAAACATGCGGTTTTAACCTTCGCAGTAATGTGTCTGTGCCTCAAGTAGCAGATAAACAAATACCGGTTCCACCTTCTTCTATTACAATCAAAATAGACGATAGTAAGGAAAAAACTGCCTCTCAATCAACAGATAAAGAAATACCGATTCCAGACGCTTCTATTCCAGGCAAAATAGACGATAGTAAGGAAAAAACTGCCTCTCAATCAACAGATAAAGAAATA
>CALARM010000396.1 GCA_937888925.1 uncultured Synergistia bacterium
TAATAATTATTTCTCTAATAATTATAGCATATATTCACAGAGTTTCAATAAGGCGAGTGCAGAACCCAGACCTGAGAATTGATAATAAAAGTGTTCTCGTAGTAGATGAATATCAGGATATAGGAGAAGATGAATTTAATCTCTTAAATACGATAATAAAACAGGCTGAAGAAATAAGGGTGGTAGTCGTAGGTGATGATGATCAGAATATATATGAATTCAGAGGTTCTTCCTCCAGATATATGAAAGAATTCAAGGAAAAATACAATGCCGTAACCTACTATCTGGATACAAATTACAGGAGTAAATCAAATATCGTTGAGTTTTCAAACCTTTATCTGAAATGTCTTTCCGAAAGAATGAAAAAAGATGTTACGCTCCGGTCAAATACAAAAGATAACGGCTTTGTTAAAATTGTAAAATACAGATCCGAATATATGATAATGCCTCTGGTAGAGCATATTGTTCCTGCCGAATTGCATGGAACAACGGCAGTTTTAAAGGGTACTAATGAAGAAACCATGCTTGTTGAAACACTCTTAAAACAGAGAGGAATTCCGGCAAAACTGATACTCTCAGATGAAGGTTTTCCTTTGAAGAACCTTGTAGAACTGAGAACTTTTACTCATTATATCGCAAAAGAGGTTACAGACGAACTGGGTCTTATAACTGAAGATATCTGGAATAAAGCCAGAGAAAAGATTATAACGGATTATAACAGATCTGCTCAAATGGCTCTTGTTCTTGACATTATCCGCAGATTTGAAAAAGTAAATCCCAGAAAATTTAAATCGGAATGGAAAAGTTACACCGAAGAAATAAGGATAGAAGAGTTTTATTTCCCTGATAAGGATATTATACTTGTATCTACCACGCATAAGGCAAAGGGGAAAGAATTTGATAATGTATTTTTACTGTTGAAAAATTATGCTTTAACCACTGATGAAAAAAAAAGAGTCCTTTATGTGGCAATTACGAGAACAAAAGAGAAGCTATTTATCCATACAAACCATGATTGTTTTGATAAGTTGACTGTGAAAGATTTCGTTGTCCGGTATGATAATCAGGATTATGGCAGGCCGGAATGTATTGTCATACCGTTAACCCTCAGGGATGTTAATCTGAATTTCCAGAAGAATCAGCTTAATGCGATAAGAAAAATACAGGCCGGAGATGAATTAATATCGAATGACTGTAATTTTCTCCGGGATAAAGATAAGAACATATCGATAAAATACTCAAAATCCTTTGAAGGAAGGCATAAGCATATACTGGAAAAAGATTATCATGTAGATAAAGCAGAAGTAAGCTATATTGTGGTATGGATGGATACAGAAGAAAATAAGGAATACAGGATTCTGTCGCCTAAAATATCATATATAAAGAACTGATAAAGAATGGGCATAATAGAGAAAAATATTGATTGGAAGCAGTTTGTTGGCTGTTAATTTAAAATCTTCTTATAAAATATTACCTTAAAGGTAATTTAGCAGTTGCAAATTTTTCTTAATTCCTATATAATATTATTGAGAGATTGTATGACTTTCAATAATAGGAGTTGAAATCAGGGAGTATAGAATATACAGATGGATGTGGATTTCAGAAATAATAATCTTGTTGAACTGTATGAAACAGGCAGGAATAAAAAATATAAACTTCAGCCAAATATTCTCAGGAAATTCTTTATGAGAATTCAGGAACTGGAAGCTGCTAAAGATATTCATGACCTGTGGAAAAAACCTTCTCTCAATTTTGAAAGATTACATGGATTTAAGAACAGATATTCTCTGAGGTTACAGGACAAATGGAGGCTTGAAATTGAAATCGAATGGGAAAATGAAGAACAGACGGAAGGAACTGTTTATATTGTGGAACTTTCATCACATTACGGGAGGTGAGAAAAATGATTAAAAAATATAAACCTTTTATGATTATACCACCCGGTGAATTTATAAAGGAGGAAATGGAAGAAAGAAACTGGGATCAATATGACCTGTCCCAGGTTCTTGGAGTTTCTCCAAAGACTGTAAGCAAACTGATAAATAATAAACAGGCAATTACTATAGAAACGGCAAGACTTCTCGGTAAGGCTTTCGGGCAGTCTCCCGATTACTGGATTAATCTGCAGAATAATTATTTACTTCATAAACTTGAAAAGACGGGTGAAGAGACAGATGTGGAACAGAGAGCGCTTATTTATAGCTATATGCCGGTAAATGAATTATATAGAAAAGGCTGGATAAAATCTATAAAACCTGTAAGTGCTCTGGAAAATGAAATAAAAAAGTTTTTCAGGATGGATAATCTGGATTTTTCTATCTTTGAGCAGATATGCCTTCCTGCTTTCAGAAAATCGGAAGCTTATAATAAATATAATGAATACCATGCTTTCGCATGGTTTCAGATGGCAAAGAACTGTGCCGAATATTATAAAGTCAATAATTATAAAAGTGAGAATCTGGAAAAACTTGCAGGAGAACTTTATAGATATACAGTAATTCCTGAAGGTGTTGAAAAGTTCATTGAAGCTCTTAATGATTCAGGCGTCAAGTTCTTTATCCTTGACCATCTTCCTGAAACTTATATAGACGGCGCATCATTCTTTCATAATGAAAATCCTGTTATTGTATATACAAAAAGACTTGATAGAATAGATAACTTCTGGTTTATCGTATCCCATGAGATAGCCCATATCCTGAAACACCTCAAAGGGCCGGAGGATTTTTTTATTGATATTGATGCCGAACAGGACGACAGGCAGAGACAGCAGGAAATAGAGGCAGATGAATTTGCCCTTCAGGTTATAAAGGAAAAAGAAATTATTCGATATTGCAGACCTTATACTTATAAGTCTCACAGGCTTATTTCAGATTGTGAGAGAGAACTGAATATTAACAGCGGGATTATAGTGGGAGTTTTACAGCACAGAGGAATGGTTTCCCGGAAGAATTTGAACAGGTATAAATATAAGGTTTCCGGGCTGGTGCCGGAGAAATACTTTATGAAAAACCTGAAACAGTAAATTATTACCTGGGTGAGCATAAATAATGCATATTTACTTTTCGTGATGCGTAACATTTAACGAGTGACGGGAGGAAACAATTTATTACATGCTCAGTTCAGTAAGTATTTTTTCATTTATCCCATAAAATTTCAATAAAACCACTATTAGTGTCTCATTCTGGGAGAAAACCCCTCGCCTTTCAGGCGAAGACTTCAGTTTAATAATGGGTTCAGGTTGTCTCCGAACTGCGAAGTAGTCGGAGGCAACAGGGTTTGAGTAAGGTCTTTATGTATTTCTTTAGGTTAAAGATATTACTAATAAATCTCATTATGTTCCAGATTGAGTTATAAATTGATATGTTGGAATAAAGAATAATCTGAAAGAGTTAACTTAATGCTCAGTCGACTTAAGTCGACCCATCTCGTAAACCCACCGACTTGAGTCGGTGGTGGGTTTAGTTAAATTTAGTCAAACTTTTAGTTAAACTTTAATCGGATATGTCGATAAAATAAGGATTTGTATCCATTCAACTTTAGCTAAACTTTACAATCTTCAGTTAAACTATGAAAGAATTCAGGAAAACCGGCCCGGTTAAATAAATCTCAGGGAGCATGTAACGTCAACAGATCTTTATTCCGTACCGGCCAGTATGCCATAACTCATGTTCGGACTTGAATTTGTTACAAATTCAGTCTATACTGGAGAAGAGAATTGAAAAAGGGGTGATTTTATGCCTGACATAGATTGGAGAAAATTTATTCATTCAGACCCCGGTATTTTACTTGGTAAACCTGTGGTAAAAGGTACAAGGTTATCTGTAGAATTTATCCTGGGATTATTTGCTAAAGGGTGGACTGAAGAACAGATAATAGAAAATTATCCTACATTAACAAAAGAAAATCTTCGTGCCGTGTTCATTTTTGTTATGGAATGTATGAAAGAAGAACATATCTATGAGTTACCTGCGGAGGTTGCTTGATGAATTTTCTTGCGAATGAAAATTTCCCCCTTGTCAGTATCAGATTTTTAAGGAATGCCGGTTATAAAGTTATAAGTGTAATTGAAGAAACTCCGGGGGCAAAAGATATAGAGGTTTTGAAAAGGGCAAATCAGGAAAAACTGATCATATTGACTTTTGATCGAGATTACGGAGAATTAATCTATAAATATAAGTTACCTGTTCCTTACGGTTTATTATATTTTCGATTTGCACCTGAAACACCTGAAGACCCTGGCAGGATTTTATTAAGAATATTACGGGAAGGCACTGTACCGGGGGTGCATTCCCAAATTGTAGATCATCATGCAGCCTTCCTAATATCTTTGATTTCATAGACTTTTATCCTCTGTTTTTTCCAATCTTGTAAAGATATAATATTTCTTCCTTCATTTTGAAAATACCTATCATTAATTTGTGGCTCATCCCCTGAAAAAAGTATCTCACATAAATTATTCCATCTTCCTGACAGTAATTGTGCTCTAACATGAAGAACAGCTTCAGCATTTTCCGGCAACCAGAAGATTCCTGGCCCTTTCATACGAAGATTAACCACTCTTCTTACGGCACTTTCTATCGCCCCACTGCCAATAGGATATCCTGAAGTTTTAAAATCCGAATAGTTCATTCTTTTTCTGTGTTTCTGAAAGTAAGCTATCACTTTATTTATTTCTTTAGAACGTCTCCCTTTGCAAAGTTCTGAAAGTGACTCCAGGAGAAGATTAAAATGTCCCTGTTTAAGCCTTTGTTTTTGCTTATTAAACCAGCGTTTTTTCTTTTTCTCGCCCCATTTCTTACATTCTTCAACAGCAGAAGAAAGATGCTCTAATGAGTGATAAAAATCCAGTATCTCTATTATTTTTTCTTCAGATAGGCCAATTCTTTTTCTTATCTCTTTGACTCTTTCCCATAACCAGGGAGCGCCATCTCCTATAACTATTAGCTTTTCTGCTTCCTGTATTCCTAACAGGTGAAGATACATACAGACTAATTCCAATAAGGCATCACAATCTCCAAGGGTTCCATCTATAAAATCAAGTTCACGACAAACTCTTCTACCTTTATTGTCTATAACATACAGACGTAATAACTTTGGCTCTTTCCATTCAGGTTTATACTTTCTATGTCCGCCTTTACCTGTCAGTCCACGTTTTCCTCCAAGACGAACCTGAAGTCTGCCACCATCTAATGTTAAAACTACTATCTTCCCTTTCAATATATTCCCTGATGATAACTTCTGGTCTTGATACTTCTTCATTAGCATGTCACGATATTCTATTGCTTTATGACTGAAATTCAGACTTAATTTACGGACAACTTTTATGTCCAGTTTTATTCCCTGTAGACTCAGTTCTTCTCTTGCACGTTCCATACTTGATTGTAATACTACCTGACGGGTTACCTCGGATATCAAACCAGGAGTAGCGCCATGACTTATTCCTAACAATTTCAGCACAGGATAGCAACCACTTCCTCCATTGCCTCTTCCTTTCTTCTTTTTCTTCCTACCAGGCATTTTTTCTCTGTCTGCATGCATATAGAGAGTTCTTACTTTTATACACTCTCCACTTAAAAGTTTTATCCTTACTTCTTCATATCTTCCTCTCTTTAACCAGGAGCGATGTTTCAAGGATAACTCTATAGCTTTTGCTTCCAACTCCTTATCCTGACGTAATTCTTTAAGGGTTTCTCCCATAATTTTTCCTGATGACTCACGGAATATCTTTATTATTTCTTCTTCCACCTGGAGTATATCATAGCCATTCTCTGATTTTTTCCATTCTTCAAGATTATTCTTGACTTTTTTGAACAGTTCGCCAATAATATTTATAATTTCTTTCATAAAGCACCTATTTCTATAATATTTTTTAGGTGCTTTATTTTTACATTCACCTCTGATATACTTTTTTTATAAATCTATATTTTGGGAATGCACCCGAATACAGTGAGCAGTTACTTCGTAACAGGGAAAAAGAGGCAGAATTTCGAAAAA
>CALARM010000397.1 GCA_937888925.1 uncultured Synergistia bacterium
TAAAGCGGACGTGATAGAAGATGGATCATAAAAATAAGGTTTTTAAAAATTTAATTAATTTTATTCAGAGTAAAGAGAAGTTTGCCCTGTTAATCGGCAAAGAAGACGGACATGCCCATTCTATTGCACTTGCAGCTTTACTTGTTTGTTTTTTCGGACAGGAAAAAAACATACTTTTTCGTACAGGCAGTGTGAAAGATATAGAAATATATCTTTCTAAAGCATTATCTGGCTTCTGGAACGGCGATCCCGGTGATAATAAATTCAAAAAGCGTATAAAAGAATCTGTTAAAAAAAGGAATTTTTCAATAGCTTCTATGAATATATTTATTGATACAACAAATCCGAGGTCCAGAGTTATAACCCCTGAAAAACTTCATGGAGCTATAGTATATCCGGTAGAAAATTTTTTATCTCAAAATTGTATATTTGAAAAATGTCTTACAGATCTTCAGAATAGAAAATCTGAAAAAATCATTTTCTGTACATCTGTCAGTGAAGTAGATTTTGATGGGCTGAAAATATTGAATCCTGTCCTGATTAATGATGAAAAACTTTCGTGTAAAAAGAATTTTGATTTCATTAAATATATGCCGGAAGAGAGTTTGATTTATTCCATGGCCAGTTAAAGAATAAATTCTTGAAATGACGTCAATCAGGGAGTAAATTCTTCAAGATCTTTAAGCATTTCATTACACTCTTCTATGGATTTTTCGCATTTTATTATATATTCTTCATATTCCTTTTTGCTCTTTTCAAAAGAACCTTTAAGTTGTAAGACTCTCATATAAAGTTGCATTAAATCCCAGTCAATTTTTGTTTTCTCCACTATTTTTCACCTCCATTTTATTATCGGTAAAATACCGGCTTCGACCTTATTCATTACTCATATCATAACGCACTTCTTTTAACCTGAGTCTTTTTGTTATACCCAGTAAATCTTCCCTTGTTGTTTTTCCAACCATTTCATTAAGAGCTTTAATCTGATCCTTGCTTCCCAGAACTATAAGATGGTCTCTTTCCTCTATGAATTCTTTCGGAGATGGGTTGAATAACATATGACCATTATGTTTTTTCATACCTATAACTATAACTCCGAGTTTATCTCTTATATGTGAATCCTTCAGGGGAACTCTATGAAGAGCAGAACCAGTAACTACTTCTATTTCTGACATATCCAGGTCAAGTTCTTTATTTTCCGTTATTAATTCCAGGAAGCCATAGACATTTGGTTTTATTACAGCCATAGACATTCTCATAGCACCCATATGATATGGTGATATAACCTTATCTGCTCCTGCTATATAAAGCTTTTTTTTGCCGCTTTCTTCACGGCACCGGGAAATAATAATAAGTTTTTTGTTCAGCTCTCTTGATGAAAGCACTACATAAACATTATCTGCATCTGAAGGCAGTGCGCATACAAGACCTTTTGCTCTTTCAATACCGCTTTTTTTCAGTATCTCGTCATTTGTAGCATCTCCTTCTATCATAAGATAGTTTTTTTCGTCTGTTATATGTTCATATAAATTATTATCCCTGTCTAATATAACAAATTCCACTCCTGCTTCTTTCAATTCCGATGCAATTCTGCATCCTATTCTTCCAAATCCGCATATGATAAAATGGTCTTTTATAGCTTCTATTTGCTTCTGTAATTTCTGTTTTTTTATCATTTTACTCAGTTCCCCTTCAAGAATAAAACGGGCTATACCCTGTAGAACATAGGCTCCTGTAGTTATACCGAATATTATAATAAATATGGTAAGCAGTCTCCCTGCAGGAGATAGAGGATGGGTTTCTCCAAAGCCTATGGTGCTCAGAGTTATAATCATCATATACATAGAATCAAGATAATTCCACCCCTCTATAAAGTGGTATCCAAAAATTCCTGTAAAGAAAATAATGATTATACAGATTGAAGCAATAATACAACGTCTGCCCGGTTCAAGCATAAAGATACCCTCAATTTTAAATTCAACAATTTTATAAATAATCCTGTTTATTTAAAGAGTTTTATATGGGAATCGTAAAAGGTGAATACCCTTCACCCTTCACTCTTCTACAATTTGACCTTCTTATCCTTAAATGATAATATAACTTGTAGCAAAATTTTCTTTTCCTTTTATATACTCACTTTTTCAGTTCCAATTAATCGTTTAATATTATCTTTAAAGGCTTCCTGCCATATATTATATTTATTTAAATCCTTCAAATTATGATAACATTTTTTTGAGCAAGCAACCTTCTGACTATTCCAATTTAGATACTCAGGTATCTCCAGAACTCCAACTGGAAAAGCTATAATCCTATGTTCCCCTCTTATTTCAGAAGAATCATTAACTATTCTGATCATATCATATTCAAAAAGTCTTAAATCTAACGAGGCTTGCTGTAATTCAGCGTGACCGGGCAGAGCAAAATAATCAGTATAAATTTGACTTGTTGTTACTGTTTCAGCTATTATATGAAATTCTTCCCTATCTATTTCAATCTGTTCCTCCGTAATTACTCCTGCCTCAAAATTCTCTTCTGCCTGTTGTAAATTAGCCATATTAGAAAGATAATCAGCCCACATTTCACTTTCAAAAAGAGCAATATACTCCGGAGTAATTTTCAATTCTTCTAAAATTCTATTTATCTCTCCCTGAAGTTCATCTCTTTCCTGATTATTCTGTTCTATTATCTGCTCTATTATCTCTCTAGATTGTTTACTATATTGATTATGAATGAAATATCTTTTTATCCTTTGAGGTCTATCAGCGTTGATTATTTTTCCCTCTATATCCTCAAAATTAAGTTCCCAGGAGTCAACGCCTGAATTATTATCTCCTTTTGTCTTTATTTTTCCGGTTTCTGTAATTTCTATAATCCTATGGCAGACGTGTTTATTTCCAGTTATAGACAATGATTTTGTTACAATAATATCTCCAATCTCAACTTCATCCACAGTATGGTAAATTCCTATATCTACTATATCACCATCGAAAAACTGAGGTACCATACTATTTCCTATATACATAAAAGTTTTAATTGGAATTATTATTACTTCATCTGACATTTATATCACTTCCTCTATTTTTTTCCAATATTGACCATCTTTTGTGAACTTTAAAGTAAAAACAGGTAATGGTTTTATGAAATTACAGACATTATTAAATACTTTTATACGAAAAATTCTAACATCTTCTTTAGAAAGAGATTGAATATAACCTGGCATAGCCTCATATATTGATTGATTTAAAAGCATTAAAGCCTTATCTTTTTCAATTGGTAAAACTTCATCTTTTTCATATTTTTCAAGAAAGAAAAGAGCTTTGATAGGTACACTTCTCTTGACGTTCCATCTCTTCTTTTTCTCGTATTTTTTTGTAGTGAAGTTTGTCCAGGTAGGAAAAGGGTGAGCTTTGCCATTGAGCATTAAAGAAATATCGTCAGATAATGCTCTCCATGGCTTTTGAATAATTTTTGCACAGGTAGATTTTCCCGATGAATTTGTACCCACCAAGAGAATTCCTTCCCCTTTTTTCTCAAGTAAAGTGCTATGAATAGGTAAACCACCACAGGAGATAATTTCATTAAAAACAGGATAAAAAAGTCCGTGTTTCGCCAAGAGGAAATCTGCCTCTTCACCTTTTTTAATTATCACTTCACAAAGGATATCCTTTGAAATATTATGAATAAAGTAACGAATGTAACTATTTTTATACTCTTTCCAGTTCTCTTTAAAAGGATGATATTTTTTAATAATTTCCTCAACCTTTCCTCTGGAGATAATAAGTTTTGAAACAGCTTGACCGGGTTGTAAATTCATAATACCTGTAAGATTATCAATAAAATCTTTATCTGTTTTACCTGTTATAAGTTGCCACGATAAATTATCTATTCGTAAAACCATCAATAAGCTCCAAAATGGTTAATTGGAATATTTAACCATTCATTTGTTATTCCTTTGAAAAATACATTCTGCCGGTTTACTCCGTAAGAATTCGTCTGCGTTGAAGTCAGAGAGTCTATCACTCTCCAGGTGTCTCCTGCATCTTCTGTTACCGCAACGTGCTTTTGTGTATCAGTAGATGAAACTTTTGTCGGTGACATAGAAACAAGAATTTTATTACCTATTATATTTTTAAATTCTACAATTTCTTGTTTTGTATAGAAAGTTTTCTTTAAAGTCCAAGTAGTATAAGGGCTTCCATTACATTTATAAATCTTTCCTTTTTGATCTCCTGCTATAATAGAACCATCGGAGAGTAGGAGGAAATATCTTACTTTATCTGCACCGCTTAAAGTTGCTTTTAATGTCCAAGTATTTCCTGCATCAGTAGAGAGTTTTATTGCTCCAAACCTGCCGCCCATAAGAACATTATCCCCTCCGAGATGAAGCAAACTTCTCACGTTAAAACTATCAAAACTTCCTTTATCAGTCCAGTTCAGACCTGAGTCTATAGTTTTATATATACGTCCGCCATCCCAGGTACCAGCAAGTAATATACCACCGCTCAGATTACACATAGAAGCTACTCTCTTTTGGGTTCCCAATGTTGCCTTTAAAGTCCATTGAGTTCCATAATTAAGAGTTTCATAAATTTTTGCACCGGCTGAGCTTGTTGAACCAACACCGGCCCATATATGACCACTTCCGAAGTCCAGAAAACAGCGAACACATGTAGCAGTCCCTAATCGTCCCTGGTCTGTCCAGTTCAGCCCCCAATCTTCAGTATAAAAAACTTTGCCGGTAGATTTCGTACCAATCATAGCTTTACCACCGCCAATGTCAATTATTGTGTAAATATATTCCCCGGTTGCAAGGGTTTTTTTATACTCAGTAATAATGTAAGATAAATCTTCTATCGTAACAGTACCGGCATTTCCACCTGTTCCACCACTGGCAGTAATATTACCGGAAAGAATAAAGTTTCCAACGTAATAAACATGAACGGTTCCTCCATTTTTCCCACTCGCCCCATCAGCTGTAACCTCTCCCGTAACTCCTACTGTAATATTGCCAGAACAATAAATATTTATAATTCCTCCATCTGTAGCAATTCCACCTGAGTTAATTGTGAAACTTTTTAGATTCCAATCGAAGGCATTATTAAAATCTATATCTCCTGAATTTACAATCTTTTGATTTTTCTTTCCAAAGAAACCATAGATATTACAAGTGATATTTCCTGCTCTGGATATACCTTTTGAGTCTAAAGAGATAATGCCATTTATAACAGCATTTCCATTTATAATTATATCCCATCGCTCACATCTATTTGAAAGTGACCAGGTTGCACCTGCATCTATAGTCAGATTTTTACATCTTGTTATTACAGCGGGACCATCCTGAAGACTTTCGATATTTGTATTCTCAGTAATATGAATATCTTGTAACTCGCTATCTTTAAAGAAAATAGAACTATTATTAAGAT
Source organism: uncultured Synergistia bacterium (assembly GCA_937888925.1). The sequence continues at coordinate 5,424 of CALARM010000397.1, forward strand.
AATCAAAAGCAAGATTTTTTATTTGTTGCATTTATATCACTCCATTATTCCAGAGTTTCACAATAAATCTTATCGTTTAGCGTTCCCAAAACATATAGAATATATGGATCTATAAAATGAAAAGTTCTCACTTCTCCAGGGGAGAGGTAATCAGAATTAGTTCCGTCAATAGTGGAACCGCCATACCAGACATCACCACTATTATTTTTATCAGCACGAATAATCAACATTTTTTTTGAAGAAGATGTTGCCGATAACCTTTGTGCCACAGTGGTGACAGTTACTTTCCAGTTATCGACAGTTTCTATCATATATTTTGAAGATACTTCTTGAGTTGAATGTAACATTATATTACTCCTTATATTTTAATGATAATTCCTGAACCTTTTTTGCATATTGAAATGTAGGGCTATTTTGACCCTGGTTATATGCACCGGAAATAAGTAGTTCTACGGATTTACTATTATCGGCCTGGTCAATTCCGAAATGAGTTTTTAACCACGAAAGATAAGAACAACCTGCCCGGATATTATTTTCCGGGTCGAATATATCACCGGAAGAATATTGATTGAACGTTCCTTGCTTTGCCTGCATCAATCCCTTAGCGTCATTTATACTGACTGCTCTCGGATTAAAACTTGATTCTTTTTCTATCAGACCTGCCACAAAAGAAAATCTCAGGTTCTTTTCTTTTGAATACTTTTTAATCAGGTCTTGATAAGGAATTTTCTTTTCTACTGGTTTAATTTCCGGTTTCCCTTTCAATAAGGCATCTACTTTCAAGGAAATTCCCTGCAACATCAAATGGCTAAAACCATCTCCCGGACAGGAAGTTGGACATAATTCTCTATGACCGACTATTTTGACCTGCTGAGGGATCTTCTTTTTCCAGTTCACTAAAACTTCCAGAAGGCTTTTGAGTTGTGCATCGGTGGGTTTATCTGACCACTGACCTTTATTAATGTTATCCCGGTGGAAATACCCTGCCAAACATACACCAAGTGAACAGTGATTAAAGCCGTAAGACTGTGCCCCTTGCGAGTCCATAAGTCTACCCCACTGAATAGTTCCATCTGCCTTAATAAAACAGTGATAACCAACACAAGTAAATCCTTCGTTTAGGTGCATCTGGTGAATATCTTCTATGCTCACGTCTGGAGAGGTAGCAGAATGATGAATAACTAAATATTGTATATCCTCTACCGGTAATTCTGTCAAATTATTATAATATTTATCTAAGTCCATTTAAAATTACCTTCCTTTTATAAAAGAATTGATAAGTCCGACAAAGGAATTCACTTCATTTGCCACTTTCAAGATTTCTTTTACTTTACTTGGTTCTACTTTTCCATCTTTCTTTTCTTCTTCTGGACTAACTACTGCCTGAATAGATTGAACTGTTTCTGTTATGGCAGGAACTATCTGAAATACTTTTGAAACTGGTTCAACCTTTTTTTCTTCCATGACTGCCTGTATTACCGGAACCGGAACTGTAGCAGTAGAATTCACAATGGAACTGACAGCCAGAGCAAGTTTATCTTCACTTTTTGCTTGAGTCACATTCTCTGAAGTTCCTACAGCTTTTAAAAGGTAAGAAAGAGAAGATTTTTCAAACTGCTGAATGATTGCAATAGAAGCTCTCCAGGTGATAGGCACACCGGGCAGACTTGCCACAAGACCAAGGGCAGAAAATATAAAATCGTCATATTTATCTACCTTGACCGCGTACTTTTCAAGAAGCTTTTTAAACTCCTCACCCTTTTCCATAATACTCTGAACCTGATTTAATGTTGCTGTTAAATCCATTGAAAAACACTCCTTTTAAATTAATTTGAAAAATTTCATAATGGCAGGTGCAAACTCCCTGCCCATTGCAAGCACTGTTACCACAAAAAGCAAAATTCCAAAATATAATGAAAATTTACTTACTATACAACCTTTGCAGGCCTTTACTTCGCCCTGTAGCCCATTAAATTTCTCACTCAGTTTTTCCACTGCTGTCGATAGCTTGTCAACCGAATTAGTGAAATCTTGCTGGCTGGATATAAACTGATTAAAAATTCGCTCCGGATTTAATTCTCCACTTTCACCCATTGCTTCACCTGCTTTCTAATTTATTACTATTCCTCTAATTCCACCTGACGTAAAATCAGAAGTGGAAAAACTATTTATTAATTCTAAAGTTGTTTTATCATAAATTTCAATGGTATTTGTAGAAATACCGACATAAGTATAAGTCGAAGTTGCTCTATAAAGATATGTGTCATCAGTAGTAAAAACAGATGAAAGTCCAGAAGCAGAAACAGAAGCAGTAATGCTACCTGTAGCAATATTTACAATTTTAATTATTCCACTTGTAAGAAAATAGATATTTTCTTCATCACAGGTAAAACTCGAAGGATGAAAACCTGTATAGATTTCTTTTACAAAATTGCCTGAGTAATCGAATAATAGAAACTTTTTACTTGCCCCTGTAGAACTTATTATATATTGACTATTGGTAGCTATACTACCAAGTGTTTCACCGGGATAAGTTATCCACATACTAACTCTTTCTTTTGTAGTTATGTTCATTCTAGAAATATAGCCATTTCCAGAAACATATTTTTGGTAAAAATATGTACCGTCTGTATATAATTTTGCGTAAGTTCCAAGTTCACTACTATTTATTACAGTTTCTATGAAATCTCCACTCAAATTATATTTAAAAATACCACGCTGTTCATTCATTACGTATATATAGTTATTTAAGTAACAAATACCTGAAGGATAAAAATAATCCGGAGTAAAATCATCTGTAGAAATAACCCATTGAAAAATCCCATCTATGGTATATTTAGCGATTTTACCTTGTTCACTCCAACTTTTAGAAAATAAAGCCATATATAAATATTTAGGTATTACTACAGGTCTTACTTTCTTTTTTGTTGACATAGTTGTAACGGTCTGCTCTGGAAGAGTATAGTCTGACTTATCTGATATATAACGGGCAGACTCATTACCAAAGGGAATAACGATATTTACTGCTGTTCCGTCTGTATATTTCGGTTCAGTTCGTGAAGGGTCTGGAACTTCAGGAATAAGCTCTCCATTAATTACTACATCATACCTGTAATTTGTTTTACCTTCTCCCACTATCTTACCAAGTTTTACAGTGAGCTTTTTTTGAGCTTCTTCTTTTGCAAGTCCTATGGAAGTTTTAATCTGTTCTGAAAATGCTTTTGCCATTATTCTTCATCCTCACGAATTTCAAAATACCATCTCGTTTCAGGTCTTGGCTCTGCACCTTTTAATTCTATTGCCTGTATTCGCTCTATTTCGTCTATAAAATTATGAGTATCAATTATCTCACACCAGTCACCGAGTTTTGCAGTAAAAACCGGTGGAACTGAAGCAGAGATACTTAAATTTTTCGTAGAGTCGTATATAAAGTGATCTGCAAGGAGTCTTGCCTGTTCCACATTTTCAATATACGGACTGACGAATATATCAGGAGAAGCTCTCTCACCGTTCCGCAAATCATCTCTATGGTAAGTATCTATTCTTGCTTCATTTATACCTTCTGCCAAAACTACCTGGTGAGAAAACCACTGAGTTTCCTTTTCTTCATCTTCTGAATTTGTGATTTCATCTGCTATTACGTCACCTTCTGACGATTGAAGAATTTCCTCCACTTTCTCTACTTCTGCTAGAGTTGAAGGAGCAGGAGGAGGAGGAGGGGCAGAATATCCCTGATACATAACCATCCCGTTTTGAATATTTGGTTTATAAAGAGAACGTCTATAAAACCCCACTCCATACCATTCTTCAGTAGTTACCTGATAGTTACAATTAATTCCGGTACAGGTAATAGTTCCATCTGACTCTGTAGCATCTCCAATAGTACTGCCTTTTGAAAGTCCTGAAACCCTTACGGAACTTTTAACCGCTTTTTCTCCGAAAGATACAGGAATAGAACCTGTAAAAACAGGCATTACTCCTCCAGGGTCTGGACTTGAAACTGCAATAGGACTTCCCATTATTCCGTTACCTCTTCTTCTACTGTAATGAGTCTGGAATATCTCTGAACTATTTTTTTATTTATCCTGAGAACCTGACTGCTTGACTCTTCTGGTTCTCCTCTGAGTATTCTTTCTTTCAATATATATTTTGCTACATCTGGCTTCTCGTAATCTATTGGTTTCTTTCTGATAATTAAAGTTAATGTTCCGTTTATAACTTCAATCAACCATTCTGCCGGGATAACTTCAGTTAACTTCTGAATTACTTTTATTCCTTCTTCGTTTTGACAAGTCACATCTGAACGAACCAAGTAATCAGGAAAATCCAGTATCACCGGGAAATATTCTTTACTCCATTCACTCTGGTCTTTATCAACTATTTTCTTACATATATCTTTTATTATTTCGTGACAGGATATAGGCTGTTGAATTATTACAGGAAATCGGGAGTTAATCTTTTGATTTGAAATATATCTTTTAGTTGCCGAGTCATAAGAAAAAGAAATGCCTTTTAAATATGCCTGTTCGCCATTTACCAGGATTTTCGTAAAACCTGAAATATAATCAGGTTTGGTAAGATTACTGCTCTGAAATACAGTATAATAATCTTCTCCGTCAATGGTTTCTTTTGAACTCGCTACAGGCAAAAGGGTTTCTTCAACGCAATAAGTTTCAAGGTCAATTTTATTGAAAAGATATTCTGTTATTTCATCTCTCCCGGAAATGGTTATTTTCTTACCAGGGGGAGTTCTGGCGGTTATAACCAGACGTGGAAAATCTGATATAATACCTGTGAGAGTATTAGCATAGACGGATTGCCATTTTAAGCGAAGGTATTTTCTTGTTTCCCTTCGTGGAGAATATTTACCCTCTTTAAATAGTCCACCGAAAAGAGCGTTATCCGGGTCAGTAAATTCTCTATTCCAGTTATCAAGCGTTAAGTTCCACTTTATTCCTCCGTTTATTGCTGATTTGCAATAAGGGGCAATTAGATATTTTTGAGGTATTTCTATCTCAGAAGGAGATAGTTCAGGAACTTGGATAAATGCTCTTATTCTGAACCGAGAATAATATTCTTCCGGGAGAGGGGCTTTTATAGTTCTGGTTTGATAACCTCCTTCTATGCTTACAGAAGGATTGAAAGAAGCAAAATATTCAGTATATGACTCAATACTCCCTCCATCTTCTGCGAGGGTAGAGGTTTTAAAACTGTCTATAACTTCATAATATCCTTTAATTTTTGGAAAACCTGAGTTTGGAATAGAAAAAGAAATCTCATAATAACCCTTCTCATTACTGCAAAGGTCATAACCCGGGATAACTTCATAATATCCCTGGTGAGGAAGTTCTAAGTCATATCCTTCTACTACTTCGTAATATCCTATAGTCCTCTCAAGTTCTTCCATCTTTCCCTTTTTTCTCTTTCTTCTGTTATAGAGTATTTACCATGGTAATATCCGGCAATAGCAGTACATATTAAAGAAACTATAAATAAAATCATTAAGCTGTTTCCCTTGCGTAAATCTCAAAATATCTTTTACCTCCACTCCCATCTTGACCGAATGGAGGGATAACTTTTAACCAGAAGGCTTCTACTTCTCCGTTTAAAATATCACCTAAAAGGCAATCATTATTTTCATAAGTTCCGGGAGAACCAGAACTATCCAGAGCGAACCAGAACCATTTTAAATCTTCAGAGATTGTAAAACTTACAGACTGAGTCACAAGGGCAGTAGTATCAAAACTAAACTCACAACCTTCGAGGATAGTGGTATATTTTTTTATTGCATCACAGGTAATACTTATTGCGATACCTCCATCTATTTTTACGAAAAGAGGCACACCTGTTCCCTGTCTGCAAGTCCACACCACTGAACCATCTGAAACAGTACTTCCGGGAGTCGTGGGAAAAGTCGGTTCAGTTTCTCCGGTAGTTCCTCCGGTAGTAGCTTCATAATAGAAGCCATTTAAAGAAGTAGGCTCACAGTAAGCACCTTCAGAAAATAAAGTTTCAGCCCCCCATGTAGCACTCGCCACGTGATGAAATGTAAGAGTATGAGTTCCCGGTTGAGGATTTTTATAATAGTATTCTATTGCAAGTGACTCTCCAGAGGAAAGAGGATCAGTTTTAAAGGCAAAAATACCCATATTTGAATATTCAGCGTCAGCGTCAGATATAGAGAGATAACTACTTCCATTTTTCCGGTAATAGTTTGAAGGTTTCCCGTAAAGACAACTTTTAGGTAACTGATATACGGAGTCATAATATCCTACGTCTGCCACTGCCTGAGTAGTAACACCAGAACAGGTCACTTTCACATCATACATATAAAGCCCGTTTATTTCATTTCTTTCTGCAAGACCTTCCAGAGAACCAAAGAAAATTCTTCCGTCTACCGTAAAGCCAGAAGTTCCGTCTGAAAAATCTACAGGCATAGAGGTATAAGCAGTTCCATTCCAGTAAGTAAGAGTAAGACCTGAGTAATCACCTGCTGTAAGAATTTCCAAATAAACAGCAAAATAAAGTTCATTCATTAGAAAGTGGAATTCTTCTGAAGAGGTAGCCATGAAAGATATATTACCTGTATCGTATGCGGTGTAAGTAGTACCTGATTTTCTATAGAATTTATCTCTATTCTGAAGTTTAGTTGCTACTGCGTCAGCGTGTTCTTTTACCACAGAAGTAACCTGAAGAGTTCCTCCGGTTGTTCTACGGATAATATTAAAAAACGACACTGGTAAATCTATAAAATTATCTTTAAGACCAGGGAAGAATTCTATATCGACAGATTTTAAATCTCCAGAAACTTTGTTGTTTTTTACACCGAGTTTCTTTTCTATTTTCTCTGTTTGTTTTGTTCCTCCGAGTATAAGGGAAGTTATTACTGTTGTAAGGTCTGTATTTACTAACTGCATATTAGCCATATTTATTCACCCTTTACCGAGAATTTTATTTCAAAGTTATTTATTTTATTCAGAGTGGTTTGCATTTCCGCTATATCCTGCTTTAGTTCATCAAGCAAATCGTTATATTCTGCAATATTGCTCACTATTTTTACAGGAACTAAAACCGGAATTTCCGTCATAACTGGTTCTGCAAATTTCAGATTTTTCTGTGCTAAAAGACTCATAATATTATCCTCGCTTTATTTTATTTTCATACGGATTGTATAGATACAATATTCACTTCCGGGAATAAATTTAAAATCAGGTTTTGGAGTAATATAAACCGTATAAGTTATTTTATTATCTCCATCATAGTAAAGAACTGGTAAACCTGCCTTTACTTTTGCCTGTATTATTTTTCTATCTTCTGGAGAAAGATGATCACCGGATATATAGAGTTCTGCCCCTGTTTCAGTTTTAGGAGATACATGGGGAGTATATACCGGAGGAAGTTCGTTACCATCGTCATCATAACTTCCACAGGAAACCACCATTTCATCTTCACCCTGTAAGACCGGTTCAGGACTCCAGTCAGTTACATTATCGAAAATTACTTCATTCGTTCCATCTTCATCTTTTATCCAGAAATCTTCAAGCTCTGCCATTACCTACTATCTCCTATACTGGTATCGTAGAAAATTCTTTTTCTTAATTGTTCCTGTTCTAATAGTTCATTATTCTTCCTGATGAGTTCTGATAATTTTTCAATCCTTTCTCTATCTTCATCTGTAAATTTTATTTCTATTTTTAAAATATCCATTAAGCCCACTCTCCATATTTTAAAGAATTATTTGTCAGACCTTCAGCGTACATCTGCGTCTGACTGGAGGCGTTCATAGTTTTCCCTCCGACATTAATATTATAGTTTATCTCAGTTTTACTACCTGCACCGTTATAACCAAAAGTGTTAGAAGAAGCAGGAACGTTATAAGTTTGACCTGGTGTATTTCCTACTGGATAAGTGTTGCCAGGCATATTGCCCTGATTACCTGTCCCTTTATTACCTCTAATTGGATAAGTATTATTACCAGGCATATTCCCTTGATTTCCTGTACCTGTATTTTTAGTTCCATAAAATTTCTTTTGGAATTCCTCATATTCTCCAAAGGACATTACCCCGATTTCTCCTAATTTTGCAAATTCTTCTGCAATCGGCTTGGAATATTCCTGATTTTTTTCAAATAAAGTTTTGTTATCAATAGGTTGATTATTTCCGGTATTATTTTCTGAAGAGGGGGTATTACCGGTATGAGTGTTATTTCCATTACCATCTCCTGAGTCAGAAGAGTCTAAAATAGATTGTTTCAGGTTTTTTATAGTGGTTAATTTCTGGATAGTAGTATCAAGGGAAGTGTTATACTCATTTTGAAAACCAAGAGTCGCTTTTGTTATATCTCTTTCCTCTGCCTTAAGGCGGTTCATTTCAGATTGTTTTTTCGTTTTTTCTTCTTCAAGGGCTTTTTGTTTATCTTGCTCTCTTTTTATTCCCTTCATGGCTTCGGTATAACTTCCGAGAGGTTTAAATCCAGAGGCCATTTGAAGGTCTGCACCGGGTAACATAGTAAGACCTGCATTTATTCCCATTCCTTCTTCAAGTTCTTTTTCTCTGTCTTTTGAAGCCTGAATTTCTGCATCAAGGGCTTTAATTTCATCGGCAGTCTTTTTTATCTCGTCTCTTTTCTGTTTCTCTTTATCAAGGAAATCCTGAAATACTGTCTGAGTGATATTTTTTTCTTCTTCTGCTACGAGTTTTGATATAGTGGTCTGTTCTACTCCTGCTTGCTTATAGTCAGTAATTTTTTTCTGAAGAGCAGTTTCCATCTCTTTCTTTTTCAGTTCTTCTACCTGCTTGAAATTCTCCAGGTCTTTTTTATAAAGTTCATGAAGGGCATTATTTGCCTGTTCTTCTGCTATTTTAGCATCTCCACCGGAGGCAATTATTATATCTTTCCTCCGGTTCACCAATTCTACCGTCATATCATACTCTCTTTTAGCAGAGTCTATTTTGACCTGAAGGATTTCTTTTTCTACTTGAAGAATTTTTTCAAGTTTTTGCTGTTCCTGTTTTGCTTTTTTATCAGCGAATTCTTTATCTATTTCAGCTATCTTTGAATTCTTCCATTCGGTTATTTCAATTTCAGTAAGGTTTCTATCCCTCATATCCTGAACCTGAATGTCAAGGAGTTTTATTTTTGACTCCCTGAGTTTTCCCTGACTTTCAAGTTCTGAAGCCTGAGTCTGTATTTTCCTTTTTTGCCTTTCAGTTTCTTCTTTCTCTTCTTCCTGAAATGCTTTTTTTCTAGCTTTTTCTGCTTCGTTTCTTATTTTCTTTTGTCCGTCTGAGTATTCTTTTTCAATAGATAACCAGAGTTCACAATTACTTTCAATCGTTATACCCTGTTCCTGTTCGTATATTTTTATAGAGTCAAGATATTGTTTTTGTGAGATTTCACCATCCTGAAGAGAGATTTTTAAATCCTTTATGAAATTCTGCCAGTTATTCTTTTGAGAGCTTAAACTATCTTTTACTGCTTTATCCGAGTCTTTAGCTATTTTATCCCGTAGGTCTTGAATTTCTTTCTCTACGGAAAGACCCTGCATCTCTGTAAGAGCATAAGAATTATAATAACTCTGAAGATTTGCAATCTGCTGTTCGTAGTTCTGTTTTTTCGTTTCCGTTAAAAGGTTCTGCCTTCTAATTTCTTCATTTACTTCTGTGTCGGTTTGACGACTTCCGGGATTTCTTCCTTCAGAGGCATCGGATTTATCCTGATAACCTTTTACAGCATTATATATCTCGCCCTTTTCTTCTCTGAGTTTATCAATTATATCCTGTTCATTCTGGACATTTTTTCTCTGAGCTTCATACTGCTGTCTATATTTTTCTTTCTCTGCCCCTGTAGCATTATTCATAGCTACGATTAATTCATTCTGCTTTTTTATCGCATCTTCTTTAATCCTCTGACGGGCTATCTCTTCAGTGGCAAGAGCTTTTACGATAGCATTTAGTTTTTCCTCTCCATCTTTCTGTTGAAGGATATTTTCTATCCCTTCTTTTTGGACTTTATTAAATGCTTCCTGTCCGCTTTTTACTTCCGGGAAAATTTCTTTTAATTTTTGTAGAGCTTCTCCCATAGCATCATAGGCATTACTTTTATCTTGTTCTTCCAGTTCTTCTCTGAGATTGTTATAATAGATAGTTCTCCTGATAAGTTCTTCTATTGCCACTATAGCACCAGTAATAGCTATAATCGGGAGAGCAGGGGCAATTAAGGCAATAGAGGAAAGAAGGGAAGGAATTATAACTGCACCTATATTACCTATGACTACACCAAGAGATGTCATCATAGCAGTAAATCCACCACAGGAGGCAGTAATAGAAATTATAGAAGAAACTACAGAAAGACCTATTGCACCTATACCGGCTAAAGAACCCACGACAAGGGTTGTCCCTCCTGCAAGTAATCCGAGTGCTACAATAGTCTTTTTCATTTCCGGTGACATTTCTCTTAAAGTTTTAACGAAACCAGTTGCCATTTTAACTGCATCTTTAGCTATTGGCATAAGCTCATTACCGAGTTTTTCCTTAAGTCCGGTTATTTCACCACGAAGATTTGACATCTGATTATTAAAATTTTGAGCAGTATCTTTCAAGGAAGTACCAAACCGGTCAGACATTATTTTAGTCAGACCTTCCATTACAGCTTTTGTTTCTTCAGTCTTATTCTTGGCGTTAGTAACTGCACCATTAACTGCTTCGTCAATCTGAGCTTTTGTTATGCCAAATTCTTTTAATCGTTCAAGTTCTCCGGTCTGAGCGTCGGCATAGGCTTCGGTTGCCTGGTCAAGACTTTTATTCATTCCTGAAGCCATATTTGCAACCAAATTTAATGTATCAGGTAATTTATTTGCTTCAGTTCCATATGCTTTTAATTTGATTGTAGCTTCTATGACCTCATTTGTTTCAAATTTAGTCATATCGGCAAAGGCTTTTGCATCTTTATATGCTTTATCTGCCCCTGCTGAATTCCCCTGAAAAGCAGTAAGCATAGCAGATTTAAAATCCTCTGCCGTAGCTGAAGCCTCTACTAATCCAATACCTACATCTTTAATCTTTCCTGCCACAGAAAAAGCACTATCTGAAACTGCTCTCAGATTATTTGCCACATTCTGAAGGTTATTAGCTACATCAAAAGTCTTTTGAAGTTCTTCTCCATAACCTTTTACTGTGGTTTGAAGAAGAGAATAAAGATTTTTTTCTTCAGAGAGTTTTTTATTTACTTCTTCCAGTTCTTTTACTGTATCACCGGTATCAATTTTAAGTTTCTGTTCCGCTTGAAGTTTCTGTCTTAATTCAAGGGCTTTTTTAGTGAGGTCATTTATGGTCTGTTTACTCTTTTCAAGGTCTTTAGTGAAGTCTTGAATAGTTTTGCTATCAAAAGCCTTACTTAATTCAGTCTCAAAATTGCCTATAGCCTTCTTTAAATCATCTAATTTTGAAGGGTCTGTATTCAGTACAACTTCAATCGCAAGGTCAAGGTCACTTGCCAATTTTTTTCACCCCCTTTTGAAGAAGATATTCTGGAACTGGAGGAGTTTTTATATTTGGGTCTGGTTTTCTTTTTCGGTCTTTTGGATCTATTTTTCCGGGAGGAGATGAAGAAGAGTTTTTATTATCTTTATAGATTTTGTCACAAAAATTACTGTGAGCATAAATAATCTCTCTGATTTGCTGATTAGAAAATTCTTTTTCAATCTCTACAAAAGAACCTAAACCCTCTTTACAGAGAAGGAATATATGCTCTGTAAGAGTAAAAGTATATTTTCCTCCTGATTTTGCAGGTAAAGGAATTTCAGAATTCACTTCTACCAGAGCAGAAAGAATTAAATTTTTATCTGCTTCAGTGAGTTTATAAACCCCTGCGAAATGAGGAAATAAATAAGAAATTTGAGTTATAGCGTCACAATTTCCAACCTTATCTTTAAAATCAATTTCTTCCCTACGGGTAAACTCTCTTACTGTGACTTTACCCTGTGAGATTTCTATTGATTTTTTTCTTAAACTTCTATTTGGTTCAAATTGTAACGCCATAACTCAATTACTCTTTCTTTATGCTAAATTCTTATTCACGTCAACAGTAATATATCCCAGAGGCCAGTTAGGAGTAGCAGGGTTATCGACTGCCTCTATTTCTATATCCATACCCCAAGCAGAAGTTTCGTCAGTATTAAAACCACCGCCAGAAACTTCTGCTTTAGGGTGATAAATCTGTATTTCCTGATTACTGGTAACATCAGTTCCTACTATAAGAGTTTCCCCTGTCCAGTTTATAAATCCATTTCTTTTAAATGGTATCTGTTTCCCGGCAGGAGGAATACACTTATATTTTGCGTAAACCTGTCCGAGTGAGGGAATAGTAGAACTTCTTTTCCTGATAATAAGCCTTCTTGCAGGCTCAAATCTATAATCAGTTCCGGCAGCATAAGGAGTTCCTTCTAAATTAGAAATTACCGGAACGTCACCTGTAAGAACTAAACCTTTATGAGTGAGCATAGCGAACTCAAAATCACTACCGGGATCCTTTTTGAAAGTTAAAAGTTGCTGTCCTGTAGTTAACGCTTCCCAATATTCTGTATATTCTGTTAGACCATCCCACTCTACTATCAAACTTTCACTTATACCCTGGGCCCAGCATACATTTTCAGGAGTTAATTCGATTGCTTTAATTTTTGTTTTACTGGAAAATCCTATAGGGATCTGTCCAATTAAAAGTAAAGGAACTCCCGTTTTTAATTGATAAGTATCAATAGTGAAATCAATAGAAGTTTCTCCGTCAAGATATCCTCTGTCATACCAGACTTCTCCATCTTTTGTATATAAAATCGCATCTAAAAGCCGTATATGGTTTGACTCTTCAAGCTTTAAAAAACTTTTCACTTAAAATATCACCGCCTTAATTCGTATAGAAGAACATATAACCCAGTGAGCAGTCAGTATATTCTTCTTTACTATTTGCTGAGAATTTAGGTTTAAAACTTGCCCAGTCTTTACCCATTGGAAGAGTAATCTGGTTCGACTGAACCGACCATAAGAGTAATTCTATTTCAAGTCCGGTCGTGGGTCTTAAAAAGACTGCTCTTAAAGGAACTTGAGCGATAATAGTATCCTCTGGTTTTAAATTAATCTGTATTTGGTCAATAGGCTTATATTCATAGAGAACTTTCAAGCCCGCAGGTGCAGTTCCATTAGTCCATATTATTCTTCCAGGAATTTTATCCATATCGAAGTCAGTTTCATCTGTATACTCTGTCGTGAAGTCAGAATTATAAACCCTGTAACCAGCTTGAACATTATCAAAGTCCAATTCATAACAGTAAATATCAGTTTCATCTAACCACAATTCGCGCGTAACCGTCTCTCCGGGATAAGCCATAGCAGTCCAGACAGCAGTTCCATCTGTAGTATCACCGGTTAAATTCCATGTAGGTTCTACCGTTGCAGAAGTTCCGGGAGTTTTTAAAACATAGAGTTTTCCGTTCAATGTGGTGGGTTGCATATAAATCGTTCCGGTATATGCGTGTTCTGATTGCCACGCTACAATAGTTTTATGAAGAGTGGAAACTTTTGCCCCTTCAATTTTAGTTAGAATATTATCTTCTACACCCATACCGAGAAGGAAATTTTCCGCTCTGATTTCATCCATACTAAGTTCAACATCTACGCCAAACTCAGTAATGGCTGTTTTTTTTAATCGTTTTGGTCTCCCACCTTCTTTTCTGAGTTTATTAACTATGGTTTTGACGGACATTTCAGATACACTTCCAATGGTTCTATTGTAAATCCATACCTTATCTGCACCGCCCACCATTACGTTTGCAAATTGTTTTGTAAGGGTCTTTGACATTTATATCACTTCCTTTATTTATTCTTCAAATCCACAGGTTAAGGCATCAAGATAGTTATGGATTGCATCTATTGTTATAGTTGCAATCTTATCTATTGCTTTATCTACCATTACACTTAAAAATTTTTTAAACATCAGTATTTCCACTCCAAGTTACAAGGTATCTGCTCTGCTAAAAAGAAACTCTTATCTTCATTCTCCTTAAAAATATAAGGTGAACTCTCTCCCACCTTGAGCCATATAGGAGTAGAGTCATACTGAGGAAGAGGATCTTCAGGAGTTCCTTTTCTATAGAGTCTATCAAGGACTATAGTTATGTAATCGCTCAGTTCATCCTCCGCATCATCAAGGTCAAAACAGTTAACAGCTACGATTATTCTGCCGTTATAAAATCTTGCAGACTTACCGCCCTGTAACTGTCTTTTTGTTGCCCGGTAATCAAGTAAAATAGCAGGACATTCGGAAAGCATAAGATTATAAATTTCCTCAGACCCCATTTCTATTGCTGTCACTCTTCCAGGTTTTAAAATAGTAAACTGAGTGAGAGATGAAATGTAAACTCTGAGAGCCTCTATTGCTTCTTTACGCATTTTTAAAATATCCTTTCAGCCAGGCTTTTGTTTCAGCTTTTATATTTTCTTTATCTACTTCATTAAGACCAAGAAAAGGACGGGCATCAACATTTATTTCTTTTGTATAAGCAGTGGCAAATTGACCTTCTTTTTTATTTCTTTTCCTATATTTACCGGCATTTTTTCCTTTTGTTATTTTTTTATTTTTCTTCCTGATGACTGTTATCATAGACTTCCCTCCATACTGCATAGTCTTTGCGTATTCAAGGTTTGTTCCATATTCTATGGAAGTATTATCTATTTTCTGAACTGCTTGAGTGGTAATTCTTTTTCTGAGTTCTCCGGTATTATTGAGAACTTTATAATTACCATACCGCCCCTGTAAATTCTTCTTTCCTTTCGGTCTTAATATCTGTGTTATTTTTGCTATATCTTTAAAAGGCGTTCCATCTGGACTCTGCTCTTTTTCAAAATTTTGGATAGTGGATCTCTGGATTATTGCCCCTATTCTTATCATCAAAGGTCTGGCATCAGGTCTTTTAAAGTTCTGAATAGCTTTATCCAGTTTATTTAAGTTTGAAGATACACTCACGCCTACCACTTATTCCCACTCCTTTTATTCCCACTCCTTAATTTCGTCTATATCCAGAAGATAATCTTCTTCGCAGTAAGTTGTATCAATTGTGGTATAAGACTGATTTTTTATATCTTTATAGGCAAGAATTTCTTCTTTTACCTGGTCAAGTTTATCCTGTGCAACCTTTTCACGTTCATTACCTGCAAATAACCAATAATAGGCTAACTCCTGCCACCATATATTCAGATTTGCTTCAGTCCAAAAAGTAATATCCAAATCACATAAAGTCTGAAGAGTTACATAAGCCCGGTCAATAGCACTTTGGATTACACTATCATCTATAGTTCCGGCTTTACTCCTATCTGTCGTACGAAGAAGAAAAGAATTATTATATTTTGCCTTCATTATTGCCGGTGTCACAGAGACTGCCATTTTTATATCTCCTACGAAAAAGAGGAGAAAGAGTTGCCTTTTTCCCCTCTTAATATGAAAAGAAATTTAACTGACTTTTACGTTCATTACTGCCACAGAATTAATATCAGAACACATAGGAAGAGGGTTACTTTCAGCTAAAAGAATTCTGCTTGAAGGGTTCTGCTCTATCCAGGATTTTGAAAATATATCTCCTACAGGGTTGTCGATTTCTGTCAATCTTCCAAAGTCATAAAAGAAATCATTGGCCGTGCTGGAAGCAATAATATATCCGTCTGTGATAAGATAACTTCCAAGGTCATCCTTAACGCTATAACGATAAATAGGTCTACCAAGGTAATAAGCCATAGGTTGAAGATAACCAGGTTTACCAGGATTGATTTTTGCCATCTCAATATTTCTTTTATCAAGAAGAGTTAATATTTTTTCATTTTCAAAGAAATATTGATAAGCAAGAGGACTGAAAAGGTAAAAATCTGGAATTCCTGCAGAAGTTCCCATTAAATAATCATCAATTTTCATTAAGTCATTTATGGGATTTGCTGTACTTTCATCCCAGTCTGTAGTTACAGAAATAGTTGCACTTCCAGACCTGCCGTAATTTACATCTATCTCTACACCTTTATTATCAGTGTAATCTATTGCACCATCAAGCATCATTTTTATAAACATCCATTCGATACGGGCCTGTATCATCTGCCTGAATTCTGCAAGCTGTTTGGTTATCTTTCTCTGAAGTAATCCTCCAGGGTCCTGGTTTGCGTAAATGTTTGGCTGAGTTAAATCTATACTCTCCATATCATCATCGCCAAAAGGAGTCCAGAGTCTTATATGCGGAAATTCAACATATTCATACTTACCAGAACGTTTACCAACCATTTTCCCGGTAGTTTTTCGATTGCTAAACGGAGCCATCTTTACAGAACCAGAAAGTGAAGCTATATCTACAGTTTTGGTATTGTGATTTATTCCTTTGCGTGCAAAGTTATCAACAAAAGGTGTAGGTTTAGGAACTATTCTTTCTATTGCTC
>CALARM010000398.1 GCA_937888925.1 uncultured Synergistia bacterium
AGTCCTGTTTCAGCTGAGATTGAAGGAAGACTTGAAAATGTGGAGAAAAAATAAATTATTGTCATAGTGACAGAAATAATATAAGTGACAGCAGCGTTCGGCCAGAACCATCTGTCACGCGTTACGCGTTACGCGTTACGACCTTTAATAAGGAGGTAATTTAAAATGTCCTCAATCGATAAAGAAATTGCCAGAGATATTACAGTAGCCTGGCTCAATACAGGTAAATTATCAGAAGAATATCTCTCCAAAAAGCAGGTTGCAGCTTTTTATGAGTGTATATTTCAATCAGTAAGTGAATGTAAAGTACAGGCAAAAGGAGTTTCTATTGAAACAACATCAGGAACAACCATTACCGCCACACCTCAATCATCAGTTCGCCGATCCGTCAGTATTCCTGATGCTGCAAGCAGTTCTACTGCATCAAAACACAGGTTCACATAGTATAGTGACGCGTGACGCGTGACGCGTCACGCGTCTACGATTTGTGGTCAGACATCCTGTTACAGGTAACTCATTGAAGCATTTCGACTGCTTTTTTCATTGTATTTCGTGTATAGTCCCATGGCTTCAATTTAGCTTCATCACAGATCTTCTGCGGTTCATACTGCATTTTTCCATGGCAGTAAATACATTTATAATAAAAAATATTATTGCCCGATGTTCCTGTTTGCTGGCTGTATGTCTTTATTTTATCGGTTTCAATCAACTCCATATCCACATCAGACCATCTTCCTTTGTTCTCAAAATCCAGAGCTTCTTTAAGAGAAGGCAGAGCATCAATATAACCATATGTCCCTATGAATCTTGCAGCCTCACCTCTTACAGCAGGCTCACTGTCAGAAAGAAGTTTTATCAATTGTTTTTTTGCTTTTTTTCTTACATATTCTTTATTGTTAAACATAGTCATAAGTTTAAATGCATTCAATTGAGCCATACCATCTTTATCACTCAGGCCTTCGTCTACAAGAACATCTATTGCCGGTTCACCCAGTTCGATAAGCTTTTCTGCATTCATATTCCATTTTATTCGGTCTTCGCTATCACTATAAAAATAACATATTTTTATAAGCTCTCTGGCCTTTCCCTTGTTAACCTCTTTCCACCAGGATGGTATAAAGGCCATAAATATTAGTAATACCGTGATAGCACATATTCCTACAATACTAATTATGTTCCTATGTGTCTTTGTTTCTTTCACATAAATGGTTGCGTCCTCTATTACCTCTTCTTTAAGCTCTATTACCAGTTCCTGTGGCATAAGTACTGTCTTTTCCTGCGGA
This sequence comes from uncultured Synergistia bacterium, assembly GCA_937888925.1. The sequence goes on from CALARM010000398.1 coordinate 1,284, forward strand.
ATTATTTCTTTTGAAAAACTCCAGTTCCAGTCTATTTCCCAGATTTTCACCATTCCGTCCATGGTCGATGTAATAATATACCTGCCGTCTGGAGAAAATTTCACATCTGTAACTGTCGAGCTATAATCTTCCAGTATCCTGATACAATCCCCTGTATCTGCGTTCCATATTCTTACAGTATTATCCGTACTTCCAGATACTATGAAATTCCAATCGGGAGAAAAAGCTACAGACGTAACTTCCCCCCTGTGCTCTTTAAATATCTTGAGACACTTCTCACTTCTTATATCCCATAACCTTACGGTTCTATCGTTAGAAGAAGATACAATCTTACCATCAGGAGATATATCGGCACCTGTAACAGGGAGGGTATGTCCCTGGAAATGTGCTTTACATTTTCCGCTTTCCACATCCCAGAGTTTTAATGTCTTATCATCACTTCCCGATAAGAGATTACGACCGTCCTTTGATAAAACTACAGTTTCCACAGATGATGAATGACCTTTAAGAGTCCTCAGGCATTCTCCGCTTTCTATATTCCATATCTTTACAGTACTGTCAGTCATACCTCCGCCTGTTACTGCGTAAAAAGATCCCGGAAATATATTCAGACTCTTACAATCCAGATTTTCAGAAAGAATTCTTAAAGATTTATCTGCTGAAAGGTCATGGAATTTAATTTTTTTATCTTCACCTGCAGAGAGAATAAATTTTCCTTCTCTGGAAATTTCGACAATTTCTCCCATATCTGAAAAACTTTTCAAAGTCTCCCCTGTCTGAAGTTTTTTCACCCTTACAGTTTTATCAGGTCCACCGTATACAAGAAGGTTATTGTCAGATACAGAAACATTGTTTACTTTTCCCTGAGAATCAGAAAAGCTTTTAAAAAGCCATACGCTTCTGATACCTTCTCTGTTTCCTCCTTCTCCTGCTTTATGAAGTCCCTGGAGAGCCCGTCCATCTTTAGAAAAGCCCTGTATATTAAGAGCTTTTCTGAAAATGTCATGACCTTCTTTCCATTCACCATCTCTGACTTTTTTTTCTCCCTCTGACAGGAGTTTTTCAAAAACTTCTACATCCCGGAGGCTTTCCTCTACAGTTCTGGGTTTTACTATTAAATATTCTCTTCTGTAAATGGCATTATAAATTTTATCACTCTTAAAAGGCAAAGATATATACCTGAGTGTTTTATCTCTGCTTGCAGTAAGGAGACTTCGGCCTGATGGAGCAAATTTTACAGATGTAACAGAAGAAGTATGTTCCGAAATAGTTCTTACCGGTTGGCCTGTAGAAATATCCCAGATTTTTACACAGCCGTTACTGGCTCCTGATGCTACATGAAAAGCATAAGGAGAAAAATCGACACTTTCTACAGAACTGTCATGACCTGAAAAAGTTTTTACACATACTCCTTTATCTATATCCCATAATTTCAATGTCTTATCTTCACTTCCTGAGAGAATATACTTTCCGTCAGGGCTGAAAGCTATACTTAATACAGGCCCGTTGTGACCGGAAAACTTTTTGTAACAATCACCTGACTTTACATGCCATAATTGAAGAGAATTTTTCTGATTACCCGTAGCCACAAAAGCTCCGCCAGGAGAAAACCTGACACAGTAGATAATTCCCATATTTTTACCTGCAGTAATTAAAGAGTTACCGCTCTCTACATCCCATATATTCACCACTTCATCTGCTCCGGAAGAAGCAATTAATGTTCCATCAGGTGAAAATTGTATACTTCTTACTATATTTTCATGTCCGTAGAAAGCTCTTATAAATTCCCCTGTTTCTTTATGCCATAATCTTATTGTGTCATCACCGTGAGCAGAAGCTATATACCTGGAAGATACTGCCACATCAAGGGCCTCAAATTTCATATAAGAAGATTCTTCAGACACTTTCTTTATAGATTTTCTGTCTCTCAGATCCCAGAACTCGAGCAAACTGTCTGTATTACAGGATATAGCAAGGTGTTCTCCTGAAAAGCATACTCCTGTTATCTTTCCTCCTGCACCTTCTAGCTTCTTTATCTCCCCTCCTTCAGGATAAATAAGGTCTCTTTCTGTTTTGCTCTGAAACATTACACAGGACGGAGGAATTCTGTCACCGGAGCATTCACTGAGACTTTCAATAACTCTCGGGACATAAGGTGCAAGTGAAGAGGCCTTCTGCAAATACTTTAAAGCAATTCCGCAGTTGTGAGACGGGGAAAAAGAGTGAAAAGAAGGTACAAAAGTTCCTTTACCTGTAAGCATTTCTCCCATATAGAGATTTGCCCTGAAAGACTGAGGGTTAAGCTCAAGTAATTCTTCAAGTAATGCCCTGGCTCCATCAAAATTTTTTATTTCTGTCATTGCGACAGAAAGATCTATCTTTAAATCACCATCACCGGGGAATAAATCCAGAAGTTTACTGAACTCATCACAGGCTTCCTGCCCTCTTCCGTTATAATAAAGGGACGCAGCATAATTCCTGAGATATTCCATGTTTTCTTTATCCATATTAATTGCTTCCTGGAAAACCTTTAAAGCTTCGTCATATTTCTTCAAATTCGTCAGGATTATTCCTTTAAGGTTTAAAAGCATTCCGTTCGATTTATCCAGTTCCAGGGATTTATTGATTAAAGAAAGACCATGGTGGGGATTACCATGGAGCAGTTCAAATATGGCTTCATAATAATAGGGTAAAGGATTATCTGAGTTTCCTTCCCTTACAGACTTGAAGCGAATCAAAATATTTTCATAGCTATCCCATCCTTCATCGGTAAGTAAAAGTATAAGATTAATATTTGCACACAGGGAATGAGGGTCTATCTGAACAGCTTCTTCGAGAAATTTTCTTGCATCCGATTTTCTTCCGAGATCAAGATATGAAAGAGCTCTGTTATTAAGATCTTCTGCTTTAAGTTCTGCTTCTCCGGGAAGTGTTCTCTCATAATCTTTTCCGCTTACTTCTCTGTAAACCAGTGTAAGGACATCCTGAATTTCGTCAAAAGATGAGTATCTGCATTTAGAATCTTTTTCCAGACATTTCATCAATAAATTTTTCAATGTTTTCGGGATTCCGTCACGAAATTTGTCGGGATCAGGAGGAGGAGTAAATCTGTGCATCATCTGATAGGCAATAACAGTAGGATAGGGATTATCAGGTTCTTTAACAAAAGGCCTTCTTCCGCAGATCATTTCATATAACATTACACCAAAGGAATATACATCGGATCTTCTATCGGTTTTATCTGCCCCTGTCCACTGTTCGGGAGGCATATAGGGCGGTGTTCCCACAGCAGTAGCAGACGTAAGGGTCTGCCATTCCTGCTGGCTTATGGAAGATGGTTTTTCTAAGGAAACAGGAGTAACAGGTTCTGTATCATGTTTTTTTGTTTTCACAAGTCCGAAATCAGTAATTTTTACTGTACCGTCTTTCATTAACAGTACATTATCTGCTTTAATATCACGATGAACAAGGCCTCTGGAATGGGCATAAGAAATACCGGAACAGAATTGAATGGCAAAATCCAGCACATCAGGTAATTCTCTGAGATTCTCCTCTTTTAGCCAGTCAGAAAGACTGCCACCGTCGGCATATTCTATGAATATTCTTGGGATGCCCTGCATTTCTCTCACATAAAAAGCAGTGGCTATATTGGGATGTTTTCCCAGGTCAACCCATGTTTCAGCTTCCCTTATAAAACGGGCTTTATTTTCTCCGGTAAGAAATTCTTCACGGGGAGATTTTACAACCAGTTTTATACCCCATTTAAGATGGTCTACAAAATATATTACCCCCATACCACCTGTTACTATATTTTCCACACGATAAAGACTGTCTATAACCTCCCTGACAGACCAGGTTCCGGAACTGCCATGGTCCGGTAAATCCCGGCTATCTAAAAGAGTTTTGTCTTCACTTTTTTCGTTTCCTTTATCCGAAAGGGGTTTGTCTTCCGATATATCTTCAACAAGGGTCTTACTTTCTGCACTTGAAATGCTTTTAGC
>CALARM010000399.1 GCA_937888925.1 uncultured Synergistia bacterium
TAAGGGCAGTTTCTTCTCCGCAGACAAAGGCTCCTGCTCCTTCTTTTATTTTTATCTTGAAACTCATATTTGAACCGAAGATATGTTTTCCCAGGAAACCTTTATCTTCAGCCTGTTTTATTGCTTTCTTGAGTCTTTCTATTGCTTTCGGGTATTCTGCACGAACGTATATATAGGCTTCATCTGCTCCTATGGCACAGGCACAGATTATCATTCCTTCAATTACAGAATGAGGATCACTTTCAAGGACACTTCTATCCATGAATGCTCCGGGATCTCCTTCATCTGCATTGCATATAACATATTTTTTTCCTCCCTGTGCCTGACGGCAGAATTTCCACTTCAGACCGGTGAGAAATCCTCCGCCTCCCCTGCCTCTTAAACCTGATTTTTCAACTATATTTATAACTTCCTCCGGAGAATATTCTCTTATAACTTTTTCTATTGCTTTATATCCGTTACATGCCATATATTCTTCTATGGAATTAGGATTTATAAGACCGCAGTTTCTGAGAACTATTCTTTTCTGTTTATGAAAAAATGAATCGTCCGGGAGTGTTACAGGCCCTTTTACAAGCCATTCATTAACAGGGTTATCTTTTATTACATGTTCTTCTATTATTTTATTTATTTTATCAGGTGTAATGTCACCGTAAATATAACGGGAACCATTACCGTTACTTAATTCTACAAGTACTTCTCTATAGCACATACCGATACATCCCGTTTCGGCAAGTTCTATATCCAGATTATGTTTTTTTATTTCATCTTTTAACGCACTGTAAACCTTTTCACCACCTGCAGATATACCGCAGGTACCCATACCTACTGTAATTTTCTTCATAAATTTTAAACCTCGCCTTTTTCTATTTTAAATTTTTATAATCTCTCAGGATTTTCTTCACTTTCTGTGGAGTCAATCTCCCGTAGGTTTCATTATTGATCATTATAACAGGTGAAAGGGAACAGCAACCAAGACAGGCAACAGATTGATATGTAAAGAGTCCGTCTTCTGTAGTTTCATCATACTTTATACCAAGTTCTTCCTCAATGGCTTCATTTATTTTCTTTGCATTGTTTACATGGCACGCCGTGCCATTACATATCTTAATCACATATTTCCCGATAGGTTTAAGACGAAACTGTGCATAAAAGGTTACTACTCCATATATGTCTGCCGGAGGAATACCTGTTATTTTACTTATGTAATTAATGGCAGATTCAGGTATATATCCGTATGTATCCTGAGCTGATTGAAGAAGCGGTATGAGAGTTCCGCTTTCTCCACCGTATTCCCATAACGCGACATTAAATGCCGGAAAATTTTCTTTTAATTTTACTTCCAATATTCGCACCTCCTGAAAAGTAATCCATGTGCTCCCAGTAGATAATATTATAATCAAAAAGGTAAATTAAAGCAACATTTATCAGATATCAAAAGGGTGTATAGAAAAAATTAAATTTTATATCTTTACATTTTTGTAAAAATAAGTGATAAAGAAAATGTAACGTTAGTAAAATAATAATAAAGGAGAATAAAAATATTATGATGGGTTTTAATCCTAATATAGCAGGTATGAACAATTACTATACACAGTTTGGAATGGGTGGCATGATGGGTATGGGACAGAGGCCACCGGTACCACAGATGATGATGCAGATGATGATGCAGATGATGCAGATGATGAGCGGAGGAGGAACTATGCCGATGATGGGCGGTATGCCCGGCATGGGTGGTATGGGTGGCTTCACTCCAATGTTAGGTGACAACATCGGGAATTTCATTGGTACAGCTCCCCGGGGTGGTGTTCCCGATGGCGTAACCAATCAGAATACAGACGGAGCTATTGCAGCAGAAACACCCGATACAGAAGCTCCACAACAGCAAACACCTGCACCTGCTGCACAACAGGCTCCGGCTCCTGCACAGCAAACACCGGCACCTGCTGCACAACAGGCCCCCGATACAGCCACACAGGGTAAAAAATCAGGACAGAAAACAGGGCCTCCTCCGGGGTATAAAACAATGAAAGGTAAAATTCCGCCGGAAGTGACTGCAAAAGCAAAAAGCTTGCTAAATCAACCTATGGGAACGGAAATTCCTTTCGAGGCAAACGGAAAGAAATATATGGCAAGGCTCGAAACTCATTATCATCCACAGGGATATGTAGGCGGCCCCAATGGCTTCCACAAAGGTGTTACTGTTTACGAACAGGCGTAAATATTAAATAAAAATGGCCGGTCTGAATAAAGATCGGCCATTTTTATAGAATCGTGCCAGAAAACCTCGTCACCTTGTGGGCGGGGTCATTGACTTAAAAGTTTTAACCTTTTCCTGATACGCTTATGTCATCGAATAACAGATGGGGAGAATAATAAGAATAGCTGAATTCATCAAGTTCCGGCTCTGTACCTATCATGCGGATATTGTCAAAGAATTTATATATATTGCCGGCAATCATAGAATCCATAGCCCTCCCGGCAATTTCTCCGTCTTTAACATAAAATCCTATACCTATATTTGCAGAAAGATCTCCTAAAATTATATTACCGCTGTGAGCTCCTACAAGGTAATCTGCGATTACTCCTTCTTTCATAGATGATATGAGTTCACTGTAAGAATGGTTTCCTGTTGCCAGAGCCATTGTTGATATATTGGGAGCAGGACTCATATCTATAGAAGCAGTCCAGAGACCTCTTTTATATCCGTTGCCTGAACTTCCGCTGCCATGTCTGGCTCCTGCAGAAAGATCAAAAAGAAAATTCTTCAGAACACCGTTCTCTATGAGATATTTCTTTTTAGTAGGAACACCTTCGTCGTCTATCGGTGAGGTGTGAGGGAAATAGTCTATAGTCGGATCATCTACTATGTTAAATACGGAAGGAAATATTTTCTCTCCCATTTTCTTTGTGAGAGGACTGGTTCCTTTCAGTATACTTTCACCGTTTATACCTTCTTTGAATCTATGAAGGAGAGCCCACATACACCGTGGTGTAAAGAGTACGGACATTTTCTTTGTTGGAACAGTGCAGGTTTTCTCCGTAAGTTTATATTCCCTGATAAGTTCATCGAGTTTTTCATCAGGAAATTTTGAAAGTTTCCCGGAAATATAGGTTCTGTTAACACCTTCTTTGCTTCCCTTTAGCAGACCTGTTACACCTATGTCAAGAAGAGTCTGCTGGTACGTTTCATCTTTGCCGTTAGAGTTAATCAACCTTGTATGTTTTACAGTTTTCTGTACATGAAGCTTCAGATGCATATCAGGTGCTTTAGATTCAGTTTTTTCAATTATTTCATCTGCCATAACGAGAAGTTCTTCAGGCCCCTGATAGGCAAGGTCCGGGTCAAAGCTCTGTCTTGTTGTTCCCGGTTCTACAGGGAAATGAAAATTTACTTTCTGGCCGTATTTGGCCGAAAGAAGAGCTTTCTCCGTTAATTCTGAGGCAACATCATAACTTGTTCCGCATGTATTTCCAAGCCGTCCGTCATGAATAACCCTGAGGCTGAATTCCTTTAAATCTCTATTTACTATATCATTGAATACTCCTCCGTCATATCTTACAAGGGTAGATTGAGTCATGACAGAAAGAATCTCTGCTTCATCTACTGATTTGAGAACAATATCTAACATTTTTTCCATACTACACACCTCCTATTACTACATCTTTAACCATCAAATGAGGGCCTCCATGACCTGAACTCCACAACATTTGCATCGGGCCCACACTGCCTTTACCGCATCCGCCTGACTCATCCATGGAAAAATCATTCCCTA
>CALARM010000400.1 GCA_937888925.1 uncultured Synergistia bacterium
GGCCCGTGTGGAAGAAATGAGAGCAAAGGTTATAGAGGCAGAATGTCTGGTACCTCTGGGACTTGCCAATGCTCTGAGAGAGGGAAGACTTGGTGTTGGTACCAGTAAAACAACATCGCACCTGCCGGGGAGGCCTTCTACCGCACAACTGACAACTTCTTACAGACCGGAATAGAGAGGGTTTTACAGTGGTTAAATGTACAAAATGTTATGCCATTAACAAACCGGAAGCAAAATTCTGCGGTTCCTGCGGACAAACCCTTATACCGCCGGGTCAGAGAACTGTGCAGAGTACACCTTCCAGGCCGGTTTATGCCCCTCCTGTAAGACCGGCTTATACCCCTCCTGTAAGAGATACTTCTGTGAAACCTTCTTATAATCTTCCTGTAAGAGTCGGCCCTCCTTCTATGCCTTCGAGAGTAACAATGCCTGCTCCTTCTATGCCTTCGAGGGTAACAATGACTCCTTCTTCTATGGAGCCTAAAAAATGGTCAACAGACGAAGAAGAGAATGATTTTGCACTGTCTACTATAGACGAAGCGGCATTCCCGGAAGATACAGAACAGGATGACAGTTATGCTGTTGATGTAGTGAAAGAAGATGACAGTGATGCCTATCATCTTACGGAAGATTTTAAAAAAGAAGGCCGACCTTCGGATGTAAGAGAGGAAAGAATGATCGCGGCTACAAAAGGTTCTGACATGAATATACTGGCCAGACTTTTTTCAGGAGAGAGAAATTTAATGGACATGTTTATAATTCAGGAGATAATGACTCCACCGAAATTTAAGAGGAGATAATAACCATTGTGAAACCTCTATTGACCTGACCATTTCCTGTAAGAGAGTAACTATGTATTATTTATGGTCACTGCAGTAAAATAAATAAGGGCACCTCAGGTGCCCCTGTTTATTTTAAAGGAAACTATTTTTCTTTAAGCTGTTTCATTGCAACACTTAAACTTATTCTTAATCTATTTAGAGAACTGGCAAGGTTGGAAATTTCTTTAAAGCTCTCTGTAGTAATTTCCTGGTCTATATTTTCTCCAAGGCTTAATCCGTCGGCCTGTTTTGTAATTACACTAAGAGGTTTTGTAATAGCAACTGATAGAATGATAGTTACTAAAATACCGATAACCATTATAACCAGCCCTATCAGGATGGAGTTATAGAGTAATGCTGATAGCTTTTGTTTCAGAAAAGCTAAAGAGACATCAGCACCTACAACATATTCACTTCCCTTTTCTGTTTTCATCGGAATAAATACAGAGCGAACAGTTCCAAACTCATCTTTATATTCATCAAAAACAATCTCCTGTGTTTTAAATGCTTTTTTTAATCCTTCACTCGGTTCTTTATATAAATCAAAATATTTACTATAACTTTTATTTTTCAACTCTTCCTCTGTAGCGTTTGAAGATGTAAAATATATTTCTTTACCATTACTGACCATGGTATACACGTACAGAAGATTACTCTTCCCGGCAAAGTCAGAAAGTATATTCAAAATCCTCGTATATTCTTCTGTAGAAACGGACGTTTTATCTTTTGCTTTATCATGGTACGTTTCTGTGATAATTAAATTAGTTGCATAGGCTCCTTCTTTTAACGTATTGTCTATTCCGCTTATTACCAGTCTTTTCGTATCTGAATAGTGGTACACAGTATAGAAGATAGAGGTACCCAGAAAAAATAAGGAAGTCACAAAGACAAGAGCAAAATTAATACTGATTTTTTTAAACATAATATTATCTCTCCTTTAAGAAAACAACATATATTGTTGCAGGATAACAGGGTATTATTATAACATGAATATATTAAAAATCAATAATATTTTAAATGTATAGGAATTTTCATTTTTAATAGCGTAAAATAAAGCTTTAGATAAAAATTATGTAGAAGTAGTTTATCTAAATAATTTATTTCCAGTATTTTGTCAGATTATCAGTCCCCGGATAAGAAGGAATTTTCCGGTATTTTGTCGAATAGATTTTAAATTTTTTATAATTCAGGAGGAAAAAATGAAAAGATTTCTTATCCCGCTATTATCTTTCTTAGTTCTTATGATCCCTTTATCTGCAATGGCAGATCCTTTTTCCGATGTTCCGTCAGGCCACTGGGCCTATGATGCGGTAAATATACTGGAAGAAAAAGGTCTTGTTGAAGGTTATCCTGACGGTCTGTTTAAAGGAGATAGACCTATGACCCGTTATGAAATGGCTATGGTTGTAGCCAGAGTAATAGCAAAATTAGAGCAGGTTCAGGCTTCTATTCCTGAAATGCCAGATCTGTCCATATATGCCACAAAAGAGGATCTGGAAGTAATAAATAAACTCGCAAAAGAATTTAAAGGAGAACTCGATAGTCTTGGTGTGAGAGTTACAAACATAGAAGACAGCCTCGGACGTATAAGCAGCAGAGTAGAAGAATTAGAAAGGGTTTTTGTAAGAGGTGATATCACTTCTGTAGCAAGTACTGTAGGTTATACCAAATACAATATTGAAGGTTCTCCCAGTACAGATTATATAGCTTATGAAGATTACGGCGGATATCTTCTTACAGAGGGCACTGCCGTTACTACCAGACTTAACCTGGATGTAGGTGTGAATATAGATGAAAATGTAACAGCAGGAGGAACCTTTACAGGTTTCAGTGCCTTCGGAGATTCCGATGTGGCCTATTCATGGGGTGTGTTACCTCCTTATAATGCTGCCGGTATCAGTGCTTTCAATGCAAATGATAATATATATAATGTCGGTGTTAATTATCAGGCAAATTTGAATAAATTATGGTTTAAAACAGACGGAGACTGGAAGATAGATGGAACCTTTGGTGAATATCAGCCTGAGAAAATTTCATCTCTTATTTATTACGGTATAGTTGCTCCTGCCTACTGGGGACCGGCTACTATGCCTGTAAACGGTATCAATGTAAAAGGAAGTATCTATGAAAACTACAAGTTCGAACTGGTTCAGGCAGATGATCTTACATGGCTGGATTACGGTCCTTCACCACTTTATTCCGGTTATAATCCTTTTAATCTCTATCTGTCTGATTACTATAAGTTCAACGGATTTCATAACAAAATGTACGGAGTCCTCGGAGGATATGAAAATGATAAGCTGGATTTTGATGCCACCTATCTGCGCATATACGAAGATTACGCTTCAAATCCCGGCATTGATATGATACCGAGAGATGAAATAATGTTCGGTTTAAGAGGGAGTTATAAAATACTGGAAGAGGATAAACTTAAAATTTTCGGAGAATTTAATCAGAGCTGGTTTGATTATAATCTTTTAGACAATACAGACCCGAGACGAAGCGGTAATCTTCTGGTCCTGGGCGGAGAAGGCAAATGGTCTGCACTGGACTATAAAGCCCAGTTTTTACGGATAGAAGGTAATTATGAACCATTTAATTTCCACAGGATCTTTGAATTTAAGACCACTGAATGTTGCCAGATAGGTGAAAGCGTTTATATACCATCTATTTATCGTCCTAACAGAATAGGATTTAATATGGACCTTCAATATAATTTCCCGGAAGACAAAGGCCATTTATATGGAGGTCTTACCTATGCAAGTCAGATAGAGCCTACAATTGATACAAATCCTCAAACAACTATCGGTTCACCCTATGGTTTTCAGGATCATTCTTTTCTTAATAATTCTACAGATAAAGGGAAAGAGTTTTTCTATGATATAGGCGGTGTATACCAGCTTACAGATAAAGCTTATGTAGAAGCTCATTACTTTTCCTTTAATTTCAAAAGAGATTATGCAACTTATAAATTTGATACGACAAGACATTATCTCCATGTAGCAGGAAGTTATAATTTTACAGATGAATTTAAAGTAACAGGTATTTATGAAATGGTAAAAACCAGCGGTATAGATGATAGCGGTGCTGATATAGACGGACTCATTCACATACCCGGTGCATCTCTGAGTTATGACTTCAGTGAAGACGCATCAGTGGGAGTGGATTACAGATACTACAGCGGAGATTATAAGTATAATGTAGAACCTCTCATTAATTATAATGCTAACAGAGTGTCTACGTGGATGAAGCTTGCCTTCTAGACAGGGATTTGGGGGGATTTCAGGGATTATGGGATGAAGAGCAGGGAACGCCCGTAAAGGCATTGAAAAGATTTCAGAGATTATAGTATAAAGAGCAGTGAGTGGAACGAACGTTCCACTCACTGCTCTTTTAACCACTTAACAGAGTCAGATTTGTAAGTGGAAAGTATTCCACTTACAAATCTTCATCCCCTTAATCCCCTTAATCCCCCAAAATCCCTGTCTTTATTGGTGCGGTGGTGGATTACTACCCGGTGGTGGGCTGCCCGCAGGTGGCCCGCCGGGAGGAGGCGTGGAACCCGGAGGCGGAGGAGTAAGTGCCGGTGATGGAGAACCTGCCGGTGGTGGCTGAGTAACTGATGGAACTGCCGTCTGGGACGGAGTAACGGTTTTTATCGGTGAAGGAGACGGCAAAGGTGTGGTTCCTTCCTTTCCTGAGCCCTTAATATTCCATTTTATAATCTCCAGTATAAGATAATTATTTATTTTTACCGGTATGAAGGTAAGAGTAAATATATCTTTTTTCTCTATTGTTAAAGGTTTCCCCAGTTCCTTGATGATTATTTCATCTATCTTTTCTTCTCTGCTATATATTGCAATCTTATATG
>CALARM010000401.1 GCA_937888925.1 uncultured Synergistia bacterium
TTTTCCAGATTCTTATAGTCCTCTGATAAAGGATCAAATTTTTCTTTCCAGTGTTTCATCATATCCAGAACTGCATGAATACTGCTCCCCAGGGCTTTCTGCATCTGAATAAGGTGAAGAGACAGTCCTTTTATTTCTTTATTTTTTCTGTAATAATTCCTTATAAACTGTGTGAATTCCATACGGAATTTTCTTTCTGTAAGAGATTCTCTTAAATAATATATACCTGCCCTCCTGGGAGGAAGATATACATCTACATTGCTTCTCCTGTTTCTTATCATAACTTCTTTTATCAGTTTTTTTAATTCTTCTCCGTTCACAGGTATTCTTTTATCGGAAGAATCAACAAAGTTTTTACGAAAATCCCTTAAATTTCTGAGCTGTCCGGGTTTTAAGAGGGTAATAAGATTGAATAGTTCTTCCAGATCATTCTGAACAGGTGTGGCAGTAAGCATAAGGATATACCTTTTGCTTATTTTATTTACCATTTTCCACCCTTTACTTGTACGGTTTTTCAGCTTATGTGCTTCATCTATTATAAGGAGATCATAAGGTATTTTTGTTATTATCTCACAGTGGTCATCCCTTCTTGCAGTATCTATGGATGCAATGAGTTTATTATGTTCTTCCCAGTCAGTTTTATTATTCTGTATATAAAACTCTTCCTGAAAATGAAGGCTCATTTCTTCTTTCCACTGTGTTGTAAGGGAAGCAGGAACCAGTATGAGTATTTTCCTGGCAAGTCCCCTGAGGAGAAGCTCTTTTATAATAAGTCCTGCTTCTATAGTTTTTCCCAGACCCACTTCGTCCGATAAAAGGACTCTTCCTCTCATTATTCTTAACGCGTCGAGGGCAGCTTTTTTTTGATGGTTATAGGGAACTACCTCTATGGAAGACAGAGAAATCAATCTGTTAAATCCCGATGTAAGTGATAATCTTTCTGCTTTCATTCTTAAATCAAACCATTCCGGGTCACAGAGATCTGTTTCTTTAAATATGTTTCTGTCTGGAGGAATAAAAAAGATTTCACATGAAGTTTTATCTCCTTTATAATATGTTTCGGCGACCTTTAGAGCTTTAAAATCAAGTTTTTTTGTAAATGCCGGTGCCTTTATCGCTTTATGTCCTGTTGTTTCAATCCATGTAAATTTTTCATTTCTGTCAGAAGAAATATTTTCCCAGAACATGTCTGTCATATCCCGAAGCATTTCCCCTGATGATTGATACCTTTTGTTTATGTCATTCTGAATTGCCCGTAATATTATATGCTCTCCTTCTGCTGAGACAGAAGGGTTGAAAACCGTCACAGGTGAATCTTGAAGGGTGAACAATTTTTCTTTCGAAGGATCTCTTCCTGTAAGAAGATAATAGAGGGTAACTCCGAGAGCATATATATCTGCTCTCGGATCTTCCTGTCCTTTATACTGTTCCGGAGGTGAGTAACCGGGAGTTCCGAATTTAAGTTCATCCTTTTCTCTATGTTTAAACAGCCCTGTTATGCCGAAATCAACGAGTGTAATTTTTCCGTATCTGTCGATTATTATATTTGCCGGCTTCAGGTCTCTGAAGATATATGGAGAAGGTTTTCTTGTATGAAGATAATCCAGAACCTGACATATTTCTATAGCCCATTGAAATACCTTTTCTTCAGGAAAAGGACGAAAGTTATTTTCTTCAATAAGGGTTTCCATATCTTTCCCTTCTATATATTCCATCACAAGGTAATAACTGTCATGTTCTTTAAAGTAATCGGTTATTCTCGGTATATGTTCATGTTTTAATTGAACCAGTGTCCTTGCTTCCCGGGAAAACATTTCCAGCAGTGTTTCCTGTGGAATTGCCATGTGAGGTGAAGGGATCATTTCTTTTATGGCGCAGTAACCAAAAATTCTGGAAAGTTCAGGTGATATATAACAGGCTTTGTATACTGCCCCCCATCCGCCACGTCCCAGGAGTTTTTCTATTTTATATCTTGTCTGAAGAACTGTGCCGTCTGTCAGGAGGTTTTTTTCTGAACTCATCCCATTTGAACCCTTCCACCCGGTCACCCCGAAAATTCATAACATGGCCAGGTATGTTTGTATTATTGATGATAGAAGAGGAATGAAAGGTCTTTTAGGTAAAATTTTAATCTCTCAACGTGCCGATAAAGCTATCTATGTATATACATGCTTCTTCCCATTCTGCTTTACCGTTATCTCTGACGATAATTTCTTTGAGTTTTGCCAGTATATCCCGATTAAATTCCGAATCTTCATTGTATTTTGTGTAGCTGGTAAGGAATTTCCTCAGACCTTTGGTAATAAGTATAGACATATTCATAGGAATATCAGAATTCCAGTCATTTATCATATCCATATATTCCTGTATTTTCATACTCATCACCTGATCCTTTAATTATTAAT
>CALARM010000402.1 GCA_937888925.1 uncultured Synergistia bacterium
AGGTTTATTCTTACTGTAACCTGTCCCATGGCTGACGTGTTTTTTATTGCATTATTTAAAAGAGATTCTATCAATCTCTTTAAAAGTTCTTCGTGAACTTTTACTCCTGGTATTTTTTCCGGAATTTCAATTACAAGTTTTCTTTTATTGTATGTAAAAAAATCATCCAGTTCGTTTTTTATTTGATGTAAAAGGCGACTTATATCAATGTTCTTTAATTCATATATACGGCTGTCTTCATCGAACTGGCTGATATCTCCTATATTTTTAATTATCTGTAACAGCTCTTTTGCACTTTCACCTGCTCTTACAAGATGCTTTAATTGTTTTTCCGTAAAGTTGTCATTCGAGAGTTTTAATAAATCTATACTGCCTACAACACCACTTATACTGTTCCCCATATCATGAATTATAATCCTTAATATATCTTCACGAAATGTTTTTAGTTCTAAATTTTCTTTTTCTCTGGCAAAGAGCTCCTTCTGAGTTCTTTTGAGGTGTAATAGAATTTTGATAGATTGTAACAGATCTGAAGAATTTACAGGTGCCGGTAAACAAATATCTACAGTCCCTCTGTCCAGGTAATCTTTTATAATATCTTCATTAGAGTTTGTGATTACTATAACCGGTATATTATGTAAATCTGTATTTTCATTCAGAATATCTATTGTTTCTGAAATATTTGCATTTATGATTACCAGGTCAGGTCTGACCAGCCTGATTTTATCCGTAAAATTATTCTTATCTGAACAGATTTCAATAAGATGATCCGAAGAGAGACTTCCCATCAGAATAGCTTCTTCTTTCGGGTAAACCACTATGACCGGTGTGCAATTACTGTTTACATAGACATCCATAATTATTATAACTCCTATTTAAGTGCCTGATATACGTGCCGATTCAAATCTTATGGCACTGGGACCGGAATAGTACCCTTCTACGGCACTTTCTTTCGAAAAATATGTATGAGCCAGCATTTCAAATATATTACCTGTAACAGAACCTCCTTTTACCGGTGTTATCTTTCCCGAAGGCTGAATTTCATATCCAAAACGTATTTCCGTAGCAAAGTCTCCTGACACCAGATCAGGATTGAGAAAAGAAAACATTATTATGTGATAAACAGGTTTATCTTTTGCTTTGAGTAACTTTTCCATACTGTATTTCCCGGGGCTTATTTCTATATTACTGAATTTACCGGTAGGAGTAACATCCAGATAATCTGCATATCTTTTTGTAGACCATATATTTTCCAGTTTTCCATGTTTTATAATTTCAATTCTGTCCGACGGCACTCCGTCACTATCAAAAGGTGCACTTCTCAGACCATATGGCATTAAAGGGTTGGAAGTCATATTTAATTCTTCTCCGAGCAGTTTATTCCCTCTGAATATATCTTTCCCTTTTTTGAAAGATGAGATATTCTCATAGATAAACCTGGCAGAGGAGTGAGCGATTAACGTTTCAAACAAAGGCATAAGAGGTTTTGCATTTACTATTATAGCAGTATTGCTGCTTTTAGGAAGAGAGGTTTTCACATTATCTCTTGCATAGTTTGCATATTCACTTATTTTATTTTCTATGTTTAGTTGAGAGTAATTACAGCAACTACCTTCATACCAGCTTTCCGACTGGAGATTATCTCCTGCCAGAAGAACGAAATCCCAGGAAATTAAGCTTTTTAACATGTTTCCGGAACAGCCTTTGCTGTTTTCAAATGATATTGATTGTTTTGATATATAACATTCACTGCTGGAAAGTTCTACTCCCGGTTCTCTCCTTACTGCAGCTATCACTCTTTCTCTGAATTTTTGCAGAATTGCTTCCGGTTTTTTAAGAACCTCTTTGTCAAGAACATCAACTGTTTTATACAGAGCGGCGTCGGGAACTTCATATGGTTTCTGCGCTGCAAGAGATGCTACATAGAGAGCTTTTTCAAGTTTTTCATCAATTTGAAATTCTTCTACAGGTGTGAAGTAAAAGATAGCTTCACCTAATTTATTATCACTTAACTGTCTGTAAATAGTAACCTCTATCTGTTCTGTCTGAACCTTTCTTACGTATTCTGTTTTTTCCTTTGCTAAATACAACTGATACGATTCATCTTTTTTTATTCTGTACTGCCAGGCATAAATGCCTTCTGTACTGTTTAATTTTTTCTTCAAGTCTATATCCAATTAAATTAACCTCGCTTTTTATTAGTTATTAGCTGTCAGCTATCA
>CALARM010000403.1 GCA_937888925.1 uncultured Synergistia bacterium
ATACAGGAAAGATATCGGCCAGGACAGCCTGTGAACGTGCTATAGATAAGAGCCGTTTTGAAAAATTTTTGATGTAAATTAGTGCAAACAGTTATTATGTTCCCGGTAATCTCAATCGGGAAGTAGTAAATCTCCTTTTGAATACCAGTTCCAGTGATATGATTTCCTTTGGCTTTACCTTTATTTCGGCAGGTAATGCCTTCAGTTCTTCCTGAGGTTCTTCAAGCACGTTAACCCTGCGGTACCACTCAAACTGCTCTCCTGTTTCCAGTTTCCCTTCTACATAAGAATCGAGAGGATTATAAAATCTTACTATTGCAGTCTCCCTGTCTCTGGCTTTTTTACAGGCAGACATTACAAGATAGGAAGGAGAAAGTTTTATATTAAAAGAACAGAGAGGTAAATAATTTATGGAAGGGACTACCTCTCCTCTGAGGGGATTCCTGTATCTCTGCCAGAGAGATATTGCTTTTTTTAACCCCTCTTCTTTACCTTCATGAGGAACCAGTCCATAGTGATACACAAATGTTCCTTTACATTGAGATACAGATATTTTCGGTGCCACTTCAATCATTCTGTTTATGTTTTTTTCCCTGGAAAGCCATCCTGTAGATCTTAATAGAGTAAGTGCTATTTCTGATTTATTATCTTCATGTAGTATCTGGTATTCCTGAATACCTCCTGTAAAGATTGAAAACCCTTTGCCGGTTCCCTGAATATCCAGAAATTCCTGAAAGGATTTTGTACGTGACGGTTTTTCAATCCAGTCAATTCCTTCCCTGTCTACGTCTCTTCTTTCAAGTATATCAAAAGGCTGTCCTGCTCTTACATGGTTTTCTCTGAAAGGATATGGGAAAACTACCCTTAAACGGTGGTCATCTGCCAGATTTTCTATCTCAAGGGAGCAGTCTACCAGCGGAATTCCTTTATATAAATTTACTGTTATAGAGAAAGGACATAATAGAAGTTTCTCTTTTCTTTTTGTTCTCGTATCATCCAGACCTTCAGGTATGGCCATAGTACCTGTTATGTTAAGGGTTTTTTGAATTTTACCTGACAGAGTGGTATATTTTAGATTTTCTGTAAATTTCCTCAGACGTTTTTCATTTACTATAGATGAAAAAGTATAGAGATCACCGCAATCACTTTCGTCTATAAAAGCGTTTAAACCACTCCATAAGGTTCCAGTGTATAATTCTTTTATATAAAAAGTTCCTTCCTCTTCGAAACCGACCTGAAAAAACTCATTTGATATGAATTCTTCATGTTCCTCCGGTGTTTCTTCTTCCGTCTGTGTGAGAGAATATACTTTATATCCCAGGGCAGGTACATCTGTAGCTTCGAAAATTATTCCAAATTCTCTGACAGGCATGGAACCAAAAAAAGGATAATGTCTTTCAATTGTTTTCCTTTGTATAATCTGACATGGAATAATATTTCCTTCATCATCTGTCATGTATATATGTTTTTCTATATCTTTCTGTGTGGCCCATTTTATTTTTACCATATCAGTCCTCTGGAACATAGCAGTATTTAAGATTATAACAGGTTTTATTGCTTCTTCCTCTTCTTTTTCAAAAGAACCTGTATAGATATTAAGACATTCTTTCCAGGTTACATCTAAAAGATCTTCTACCTGTTGATATCTTACCATAGCTTCTCTGTAAACCGTATCGGAAACAGTTCCTCCTATAGTATCATGGTGATGATTCAATAACAGAAGTTTCCAGATTCGTTTTAAAGCAGCGGAAGGATAGATATTTTTTTCCATAAGGCACATGATCGAAAATGGTTCTATAAATTTTGTAATTCTATTTTCCAGGTAGTGGTTTCTTAATTTTATATCAATTCTGGCTGAAAATATGCCATTTGATACAGGGAAGTATTTTGAACCTTTCAGCTCTGTATGTATAACAGGCAGGTTGTCAGATAAAAGTCCTTTTATCTTATTATAGTAATTATCAAAACTCCCACTTTCAATATCCAGGTAATCACCGGAAGATTTTAATATAGTCAGGAGTTTAAATAGATTTTTCTGAGGAGGGTTATGGTCGCCTCCCTGATTCATTAATAGCCAGGATGTAGAGGCAAAATCAGTAATTCTTTTAACTTCCGATAAAATTCTTTCTTTCAGTTCTTTTGTATTGGACGGAAGATAGCAGGCATTATTATAAGCCTGTACAAGATAGGTTGCCGTAATGGCAGTGTTATCACTTCCTATGACTTTATATTCTGTATGGATTTTTTCGTCTCCCATTCCTCTTGTGAAAATAATATGAGGTATACCGGCAAGTTTCATTATCTGAGGTATCTGTGAGATCAATCCTGCCGCATCGGGAAGATATCCTGAATTCAGTTTATTGCCATATTTACGGCACAGTTCATCGCCTGTCAATAAATTTCTCACTATCGATTCTCCTTCTACAAGAGAAGGTTCAAGGGCTGTATACCAGGGACCTATTTTTATTTTCCCGATAAAAATAAAATCTTTCAGTTTACTGTAATCTTCGGGATAAATCTCAAGATAATCTTCAATTAAAGATGTCTGTCCATCCAGAGTAAAGGTTGGAGTATCAGGATTTTTTTGAAGGAAATTTATAAAATCCTTCATAATTTCTACAAAGGTTTTACGAAATACTTCAAAAGAACGGTACCACTCGCGATCCCAGTGAGTATGAGACACAAAAAAAAGATTGAATTTATCCAAATAAATAACCACCTTTGAATTCAGGATAAGGTGTAGTTATTATTATAACAAAAAAAATTCTCCATGTATATAAATGGTTATGGAATAAAATAAATTAGTAAAAAACTTGAAAATTCAAAGGTAATTTTCTTTACTTCAAGAAATTTATAATAATATCACAATTTTATAAGGAGGTATTAGCCATGTACGGTTATACACCGAATATTAATCCTGCATTGCAGAAATTCGCCGATGATGTAGATGAAAAGAAAAAGCAATGTATTAACTGTCCTGCTCTCAAGGTATGTCAGAAATATCAGCAGAGAGGTAACTGTGACGGAAGATGTCAGGTAACTATGGTGTTGCTTCTTGCAAAGCTTGTAGAAGAAAAAGCTCCCAAAAAGAAAGCAGCAGCAGCACCGGCAGGAGATTCCCTTGGCCTCGGTCTTGGTATGTAATGTTTTATTATTTAGTATAGTCTGCAGTAACTGCAATATCCTCGCGTCACGCGTCACGATAATATAGTTATTTAATTGCTGGAGACCATACCGGAGCTCGATCATTTGACGGATTATTGCTTACATTTATCTGTTTGCTTCCATCTATATTCATTATATATATTTCTTCATTGTACAAACCGTCTCTGTCTGTTGTGAAAGCTATTTTTTTACCGTCAGATGACCAGGATGGTGCAAAATCTCTTGCATTATTTTTTGTAAGTCTTACAGGGTTACTTCCATCAGGATTGGAAATATATATTTCTTCATTGCCAT
>CALARM010000404.1 GCA_937888925.1 uncultured Synergistia bacterium
TTGTAAAAGGAAACAGTTATGATCTGAACAGCACTCAGGCTCTCACTGATTTTACAACAGGTGCCGTTGAAGGTGCATTAAATGTTGCAGGCGGCCCATTGATGGATAAATTCTGCAAACTTCCTGTTGTTCAAAAGGCGGCAGTAATGAGCACCATCATGAAAAATCCTGTGATTGCAAAGGCTTTAAGTAAAAGCACCATAGAAGGTGTGAATTCTTTTATGGAAAACAAAGCAGTTCAGGAGATTGTGAAAGATGCCATAACAGATGCTGTGACCTCAGGTGTCCAGGGCGGACTTACTACTGCTATGGATGAAAGCACATGGACTGACGGCATAGGTGAAGGACTCCTCAAGGTAGGAGAGTCTGGAGCAGTGCAGGGAGGGGCCGGACTTGCCACGAGTGTTGTTATGGGCACCACTCTTAAGGCAGGTGAACATATTCTGGGTAAGCTTAAGCCAAAGGCAGATACCCTTGACGGCCTTGAGGTAAAACTTAAAGATCCTGAGAAATTCAGTAAGGCAAAGGAAATACTTTCGGAAGGGAGCCACAGTGAAGCAGATCTGGCAGAAAGATTAAAAAAGGCCGGCTTTAAGGATGAAGATATACAGTCTGTTCTGGAACATAAAAGTAGTATAAAGACTGCTGAGAAACCTGTTACAGAGGAACCTTCTGTGAAGGAAGATAATAAAGAAACAGCGGGTGAGGTAAAAGAGACTGAAAGCAGTATTAAAAAAACTGACATAAATGAAGCTTCAAGGAAAGATCTACATCATGAAGGTATGGGAGATGAAGATATTAGTTCGGAGATATTTACTTATGATATAAAAGGAACTCCCAAAACAGCCCTTGAAACAATTAAAGATATTAAAGAAAATGCTAAAGAGAATATTTTGTTGAAAATAGATAATATGTCTGTGCCTTTTTATGGAACGAAAGAAGAGGCCAGGCTAATAGAGAAAGCATTGAACCAACTTCCAAATGGTATAAAGGATAAACTGGGAAAACCTAAAAATTTTGTAGAAAAGTTTTTGGCTTTTGTAACGGGTGATAAATCTACAGAATCATTAATAAAAGGTATATATGTAAGTAATGATACTATATTTAAAAAACTTGACGGTACTATCTGTGAGGGGACAAAAGGTGTCTGTATATTACCTACTGGAGAAATAATTTTATATCCTCAGGTGTTGAATAAAGATCTCCTGATTTTTCAGGAAAAACATGCCGCTGATAGTTTATTTAATCAAATAAAAGATAAATCTTTAGAAGAGCTTAAAGATATGGAGAAAAATCTAAGAAGGGAAAGCACAACCCTTTCAAATAATTCTGAGAAACTAGAAAAATTATATGATTATAATAAGAATAGCATGAGTAAAATTGATCAAAAAAAGATTAAAGAGTTGAAAGAATTAGAAGCTCAGTATAATGAAATAGATAATTATATAAAGATGATGAATGATTATGGAAATGGAAATTTAAAAAATTTAGATAAAAAATTTATTAAAGAGATGGATTCTTACAGTGATGATAAGTTAGATTCACTATGGAAGGATTTACATCATGACAGGAAAAACATCAGGGCCGACTATAATAAAATATCCGGGGAAAATACGAATCTTATAGATCAAGTTAATAAATTGGAGTCAATATTAAAGAAAATAGAGTTTGAGAAAAACAAATTAAGTCAAGAAATTATAGAAAAAGATGTTGCAGCCAATATGTTATCAGCTTATACACATCAGATAGAGGGGGCCTCTGAACGATGGTTCGATACATTTAATCATGAAGTTTTTCATAGGCTTGACTATCTTAAGGGGAAAAAGATTATAGGTAAGAATAATGTAATAAGAATAGATAAAAACAGGTTGAATAACTTCCCGGGAATATCGGAGGAAACAAAAAAGAAGTTAGGCTTACTTTTGGACAGAGATATTCCTTATGGTACACAAAAGCAATTAAAGGACCATTTAGAATCTATGGGAATAGATGGTAAAGAAGCAAACATAATTATGGAGAAGTTTAAATTAGAGACTACCTGTTTTTCTGAAAAAGCACCGGATACACCTTTTTATAATCCTGCCACTCATAATATTTCCCCTTATGCCAGTAAGAGTCAGAGCGCTTCTGAAACATCTGCAGAAACCTTCAAGTCACTTATGAAGGAATGGAGAAACTATGATAATCCCCATGATATTCAGGGATTTTTACGTGCACTGAGAGATATGTGTGATAGTGATGCGACATGGGAGCAATATGTCTTTATAGTAAATAATTATTTAGAAAAGGATTTGCCTGAATTAAGGTATATAAGAGATAGCCGTTCCCATGAAAATATATTAAATAATATTATAGAAGTAAATAAAAAAATACTGAAATTATCTGATAAGAGAGAGGGAAAGATAACTTATTCAGGTTCTGACACAGGTGAGAGAAAGATCCCTCAGAGAGGGTCTGATACTGGAAATAGAAAAGTTATACAATCCAGAACTTCCCCTGTTGAACCTTCATGGGAAGGAAATAAGAAAAAAATACAGGATTTTGAAACTGTAGAGAGTAAAGTTCCTGTATCTGATAGGACTGAATATATTCCTTCATCAGATGCTTCCGAAACTTTAATTCCTGATGAAGCTTCACCTCAGGGATCTATTGAAATTACGGATATTGCACAGGGTGGAAAGAAAAGTTTTACCCCCAGGGAATTAAAGGAATTCCGTGAAAGATGGATTATACCAATAAAAAATAAATAATATAGATAAGGAGTAATATAAATATGATAATTGAGATATATGAAAAAGTTATACTCGAAGACGGTAGGAGAGTGCCTGGCCGTCTTGTAGGGGAAGTAAGGTGCAAAGGTGACGGGACAGAAGGGACTATTACATTTTTTGATACCTGTAATGAAATATGGGATGTAAGAGATAAAAACCATCCAGCCTGTGGAAGAAATGATATCATAGTAGATGAACGCGCAAAAAAAAGATTCAAAAAGATTTTCAGAGACTATGTAGATATTCCGGGAGGAGGCAGTGATGGAGATGGTGGTTCCATACGTTATTCAACAGGAAGAACAGTAACTCCATGGCACAGAGAAGGCATAGATTGTATAATTAAATTCACTATTCCTCATACATTATGTGGCAATATCATGACAAAAATAGTAGAAGAAGATTAATAAGAAAGGATTAATAATATGGACATGAGTAAAGGATTCCCCGGCGGTCTCGGGGAAAGAATGGGTAGTATAGAAGGTATTTATGCAAGCGAATTTACTTATAAGACTCAGTCGGGACAGATTTTCCCCGATACGGTTGGACTCTGTGACCCGCAAAAGGGGCAGATTATTTTAAATTCCGCCAATCTCTCTAAAGAA
>CALARM010000405.1 GCA_937888925.1 uncultured Synergistia bacterium
CCTGCCAGGCAGAAGCTTTTTACGGGTACCCTTTTACCTGTTACGGTAATTAGAAATGACAATTAAATAACTGCCTCAAATATTTTAAATCGTGACGCGAGGAAAGAAACTATTAATAAATTTCTATTCCTTATTACCATTACAGATAAATTGGTAACCATTATTTCAATAAACTATAAACAAGCTTCACCGGTCACCGATAACTGATAACCGGTCACTGATAACCGGTCACTGATAACCGGTCACTGATAACTGCTCACTGATAACTGTTCACTGGTCACTGTTATAATATTTCACGGAAAGCATTGTTATATCATCTGACTGTTCTGCATTACCGGTAAAATCTTTAATGGCTCCATGAACGGATTGTATAATCTCTTCCGGATGTTTATCGTTTTTTTCTTTTAAAATATCTACCAGTCTATGTTCATCAAAGAGTTCGCCGTTTTCTCTCATAGCTTCAGTTACGCCGTCTGTATAGGTAAAAAGACAATCTCCATTTTCAAGTATAATGTCTCTATCTGCATAAATAACGTCTTCATCTACACCGAGAGCTATTCTGTCAGGTTTTTCAAGTTCTATTATATCTCCTTTGTATTTGATAATATAAGGTCTGTTATGACCTGCATTAATATAGGTCAAACGACCTGTTTTTATATCCAGAATACCGGCAAAAACAGTGACAAACATGAAAGTTTCATTATTATTATAGAGTTCTCTGTTAAGTTTCGTAAATACTGTACCCGGACTTCCTCCCTGTGAGGCAATAAATCTGAAGAGAGTCTTTGTTATAACCATAAAAAGAGATGCAGGTATACCTTTACCTGATACATCTCCGATAGCAAACCATAAATGACGGTCATCTAACATAAAAAAATCATATACATCACCGCTTACAGTCCTGGCCGGTTCGAGAAGTGCATAGAGACTGAAGCGGTCCGAACAGTGAGGAAATATTTTCGGTATCATGCCCATCTGTATATCACAGGCAATCCTGAGTTCACTATCGAATTTTTCTTTTTCTGAAGCCCTTATTCTCAAAGAAGCTTCAAAAGAAATTTCGTAAACAATAAAAAATATTATTACTATTACAGATATGAGAAGGGTTATCAATATGGGGTCAATACGGTCTATGGCAATTGCATAAGCCCAGTCCGATGCATCAATATCCATGCCAAAAACTGCAATAACTTTCTTTGTATCAACATCTATGACAGGACAAAAAGCGGATATCCAGGTTCCCCATTTATCCTCTGCAGGGCCTGTTACCATCGTTTGTCCTCCGGAAAATATATTTCTTATGTCTGCACTGTTATAGATTTCACCCGGCACAGAATAATCTTTTGAATAAGACGGTTCAGAGTCTGCAAGGTAAACGATTTTATCATTACGTACGGCTGTTAAATAAGCGAAACGACAGTCGTCATTTTCCATGATTATGTTGTGAAGCTGTTTTTTTACATATTCGTAATTTACTGTTCCTGTATCGGAACGAGTTCCTCTGAGTGCTTTTAGAATTTCAGGATCCATAGAGGATGCTATGGTTCTGGTTCGTCTGAGGAGATTATTCTTCACTTCTCTGTCTGTATTGATACCGACCAGTTGTGCTGCTATCCATCCTGCCGCCAGAACAAAGATCAATACATAGACCATACTCACTGTGTAATA
Source organism: uncultured Synergistia bacterium (assembly GCA_937888925.1). Next base: position 1,669 of record CALARM010000405.1, read on the forward strand.
AGATATTATTTTCCTGTTTGAAAGCCATACAGTTTCTCTGCATCTTAATATCTGGGAATAAAACCATAAACTGATGATCATTACAATGGAAAGAATGGACTGAAACAATTGTATTGGTATACCTGTCATCGAAAGTAGTGTCTGAGTATTCAATAGAGAAGAAGGGGCATAATTACCTTTCGGTACACCTGTTATTATTGTAAATATATAAAAAAACATGGCTACTGACATAATAAACAAATAAATATTCTTCTCTTTTTTACTCCTCCGGAATAAGGTTATTAAAGTCAGTATTCCCCCGGGTACACCGAGAAAATATCTGGAAAAAATTGCAAATCCATTCGGTTCATTAATAAATATACCTGTGAAAGACATACACAGAAAAGGTAAAAACATCCAGATCTTTAAAGAAGTAATGGCTACTCTTCCGAAATTTAAAAGAAATACATAAGAAGAAATTAGAAGACAGAGTTTTATAATTTCAATTATAGGTCTTGGCCCGGTAATTATTGTTAAGAATTCCAGCCATTTACTCAATCCATGAGTAAGACCGAAGAGTCCAAGCCATAGCCATGGCAGATCAGACTTTTTTTCCCTCTTCAGTGTATAACATACAACCGAAAGAAAAATAAGGGATAGCCCGTAGAGAAAATAAATATAATCCATCTGGTGGAGTAAAAATTTAGAAATCATATGTATAACCGTGACGCGTGACGCGTAACGCGTGACGCGGGGCTCATTATAGTGAAAAGTGAATAGTGAATAGTGTCCTCTTCTTTTCACTCTTCACCCTTCACGCTTCTCATAATAAGTATCTATTTACTACATTTCTTTTAATAACCCTTCTAATTCTGTTATATTTTCAGATTCCTCATAAAAAACCTTGACAAATGAGGCAGTTAGCTACTAAAATTACTATCACTGAAGTGATATCACCTCATAAAGAAAGGGATCTATAATGGGTAAAAAGATAGCAATTGATTTCGGCACTTCAAATACGACAATTGCTCTATGGAATGAAACACTTGGTAAAGAGGAATTAATGAAAATAGACGGTATGGCCAGAAAATATAAAAATCCGTCGGAACATATTGCTCCTGATATGTACTGTATACCATCTATAATAAATTTTGACGGAAACAACGTGCTTGCAGGGCAGGAGGTTTTTGATAAAGGCAAAGAATTTTCTCATTCCACATTCAGGGATATTAAGAGATATATCATGAAAAGAAAACCTCTGCCACGGGATATAGGAGGGAAAAAGATTTCTTTTTATGATAGCGGAGAATATTTTTTAGCAGAAATAATTTCAAGGGCAAAAAAAATAGCAGGAGATAAAATTCAGGAGATAATTTTTACTTTACCTGTAGATGCTTTTCAACATTATCAGGAGTGGATAGGGGAATTATGTGTTAAATTCGATATAGATTATTACAGGGTCATAGATGAACCTTCTGCCTGTGCTTTCGGATATGATGCAGGTGTAGAAGACGGGGACATAATTATGGTTTTTGATTTCGGAGGAGGAACACTCGATGTATCAGTTGTAAAGATTGAACTTTCAGGACCTGGTGACAGAAAATCGGTAGTAGTAGGGAAAGGAGGAGCAGGTATAGGGGGAATAGATATAGATACGTGGATACTGGAGGATCTACTGGAGCAGAATGACATGTCCACAGGAGATGTACAGCATATAATCAATCATCTAAGACAGAGTGTAGAAGAAATAAAAATAAACCTTTCCTTTAATAAAGAAGCATCTCTGTCAGTATTTGACGATGTGAATGGCGCTATGATTTCTGCAGATTATACAAGAGAAAAATTCGAAGAAATTCTGACGAAAAATAATTTATTCAATATCATTCAGGAAATTCTGGATGACTCTCTGGAAGAATCAGCTCTCAGAGGGATAAGGAGAAGAGACATAAAGCATGTTTTGATGATTGGAGGATCGAGTCTCATACCATCTGTAAAAAAATTACTTCAAGAAAAATTTCCTGATAAAATAAAATCTTACAGACCTTTTGATGCAGTCGTAAAAGGTGCATGCCGTTACGGTGCCGGTAAAATACTTGATGATTATATAAAACATGATTACTGTCTGAAACACTGGATATGGTCAGATGATCGTTACAGCGGCAAATACGGTTACGAACCTTTTATACCGAGAGGAACAAAATACCCGGTTTCCGACGTGGCAAAATTTAAAATAGATGCAGCAGTACCGGGGCAGAAAGAAGTAGAACTTATGATCTTCGAAGCAAGGGGACATAATTCTCAGAAAATGAAAAATGAGATGATCTATAATTCCGACTCGGACAGATATGAAATAATAAGTACAAATGTCAGTGGTGATGAAGATAAAGTGCTTGTAAACGAGAAGAATCCTACCTTTATAAAATTAGACCCTCCTGCCAGAGGAGGAGAAAAAAGAATTTCCGTATCTTTCAGTATTGATGAGAACCGTCTCCTCAGAATTACAGTAGTGGATTTGAAGATAAATAAAACTCTTTATAGAGATCAGCCTGTGGTGAAATTGAATTAAGCCGAGAAATTTATAAAAGATCAGCCTGTGGTGAAATTGAATTAAGCCGAGAAATTTATAAAAGATCAGCCT
>CALARM010000406.1 GCA_937888925.1 uncultured Synergistia bacterium
GAAACTCTTCTATATTTGTACGGGGATTAATGAGATTATATGGATTACAGGATGGGGATTATTGAGGGATGGATAGAATTTTATGTCCCGGTCCATTGTTACGTATTACGCATTACGCATTACGCATTACGATTTTGAAGGTTTATTATAGTGAATCCCGTTATCAGTATTATAATATGTACCTATAACAGAGCACCTATACTCGAAAAATCCCTGCCTGCATTGTTAAAACAATCTTTTAACCCCTATGAAGTCATACTTGTTGATGACGGATCCTCGGATAATACAAAAGATATAGCATCTAAATTTTCCTCTCATTCTAATTTTTTTTATTTATATAAAGAAAACGGCGGACTTGCCTCTGCGCGAAATGCTGGCCTTTCTCATGCCAGGGGAGAATATGTCCTTCTCACTGATGACGATATTTTTGCCGATTATTATCTTCTTGAAGAACATTTGAATACTCATAAAACAGGAGAAGATCTAGTAGTCAAAGGTATAGTCAACCATTTTTCCGGTGAAACAGTTCCGGAAGAACCGGAATTTACTATGGAAGATATATCTTATAATTTTTTCTGGACCAGCAATGTTTCCATAAAAAAAGAATATATAGACAGAGCCGGGAGATTTGATGAAGATTTTAGAGAATATGGATGGGAAGATATTGAACTTGGCCTGAGGCTCAGAAAGCTTGGACTTAAATCTGTAACAAATAAAAAAGCAATAGTCTATCATTTTAAAAAAGAACTTACCTTCAGAGACATTCCTTCTGTTCTTAAAAGAGCTGCTGCAAAAGGAAGAAGTGCCGTTGTATTTCTGAAAAAAAATTCTTCCTGGAGAGCCAGACTTACAACAGGTGTTTTTTTTCCCAGATTTCATATAAATATGTTCTTATTTTCAAATAAAATAGCAAAAAAATTTTTTAATAATATACTTGCTTCTGAAAAACAGGATTTGCTTCTAACGTTTTTTCAGAAATTATGCCTCAGACAGCTGGCTCTGATTGAATATTATGAAGCAATCAGAAAAGCGTTTTAATATTTTTTATATATGTTTACAAATTGTTAACATAATAATATTGAAATATTTATATATTTTTTTTATACTGATATTTAATAAAGATATTATGAAAAGGAGTGTTATAAAATGCAGATAGGAACAAATTATAATGTGGCATCAACACAGCCGAAATTTACTCCAAAAGCAAAGGACGCAGGCTCCGGCGATCAGGTAGTTCTCGGAGGAAGTGTAACAGATAATACTCTGTCAATGGCAGATCAACTTAAAAATATGAAATCTTTTGACGGAGCTGCTGCAGGTGAGATTCTCAGTAAGATGCTCTGTGGAGGTATAGGAGCAGTAGGCGGAGGAGTCGTCGGAAGTGTTGGAACTGCTGTTGTTGTTAATATTGCCGGCGGTGTCGGAGGATGGGGAACACTCGGTCTCTCATTACTCGGCGGAGCAGTAGGAACAGTTGCAGGAGGTATAATTGGCTGGAATAAGGGCGGTCAATAGTAATCTTTAAAAATAAAATAGAAATAAAAAAAGAGCTATTGCTCTTTTTTTATTTCTCGTTATAATATGAGAATGTCATTTGAAATTAATCTCATAAAAGAAGAATTAGAATCAGTAAAAAATAATATAAAAGGACTTATTAATAAATTCGGCTCTGAGAATTTCCCTTCTGATTACAGAGGAGACATGTTCAGAGCTATTGTTTTTTTTCTGTCACTTAAACTCTTTAATGGAAAAATAGATGCTTTTGCTATCGAGCTTGCAACGGTAATGGAGGAAATTTATCTTGCTTCTTTACTCCATGATGAAATAGTAGACGATAATACAAAAAAGGCGGCTATAAATAGTGACTATAAAAAAAGGAACAAAACATCGATTTTAATTGCCGATTATATTCTTTCCATAGTGATAACATTTCTATTAAAAGAAGATAAACCGTCTATATATGAACCCTTTATTAATGCCATATTAAGTATGTGTGAAGGAGGACTTCTGAAACTGAAATTAAACAGTTCCCTTGATACAGATGAAAAAGATTATATATATACAATAGAAAAAGGATTTGCTTCCATTACATCCGTTTCTGCCCTGGCAGGAGCTGTAATTACAGGGGCCGCACCTGAAGAGGCAGAGATGATGAAAAATTACGGCAGAGATACAGGCATAGCTTTTCAACTGTTACAGGATCTTTGGGATATTGACCGGCTCGGAAAAAATATTTATGATTTCACTCTGTCTCTTCCTTTAATATATACTTACAAAATGGCCGGTAAGGAAGATAAAGAAATTTTATCTGATTTTTATTCATCATGCGACATGGCCGGTGCAGAACATATAAAATCGATTATTTACAGGTATAATGGCCATGACTACACATCTATGAAAATGGCAGATTATATTAATAGTGCCGGAAATCATATCATGTCCCTCAGAGCATCTGATGCAAAAGAGATTTTATATAATCTGGTAAATAATATAAGAGAGAGTCTCTGACGTATGAAAGACTTCAGGGAAGATTATTATGATTATCTTTATCCCCGCTCAGCAGAACTTAAGAAAATTCTTCTCAATGAAATAGAAGCCGGTGGTAAAATAACTTTTGCGAGATTTATGGACATAGTTCTATATTATCCGGTACTGGGATATTATACAAATCCTGAACAGTCCCTTTACAATGATTATTTAACATCACCGAAAATCAACAGAGCCTTCGGAGAACTTATAACAGAAAAATTGCGTTTTATGTGGGAAAATATGGGGAAGCCTGATGATTTTTTTATAGTGGAAACAGGTGCAGGAGACGGAAGTTTATGTCGTCAGATACTGTATAAAGCATCATCATATCCGGATTTTTATCAGTCACTCCATTATATTATTTTAAATCTTAATAATATAGAAATATGGGACGAAAAAATTTCTCAGTGTATATACAAAGATTTCTCTTTACCGCTGAAACATATAAAAGGATGTTTTATATCAAATGAACTTTTTGATGCTTTCCCTGTTCATGTGATTACCGGCAGAGGGAATACAGTGGAAGAAGTCTTTGTTACTTTTAAAGAGGGAGAATTTATAGAGGTATATGACAGCCCGTCAATAGAACTTGAACTGTATATAACGAATCTTCCTTCCGGTAATAAAATAGAAGTAAATCCCGGCTCTGTTACATGGATAAGAAATGCAGCGGAATCTCTTGATGAGGGTTATATATTAACAATAGATTACGGATATAATGAAGAAGATATTCCGGAGAAAAAAGATGGCACTCTCATGTGTTTTTATAAACATACCTTCAACGGAAAACCTT
>CALARM010000407.1 GCA_937888925.1 uncultured Synergistia bacterium
TCATATGTGAGATATTCGCCCAGTTCGTCTGCTCCGGCAGAAAAGCCTGCCGTCATAAGTCCTCTGTCCTGTCTTTCATGGAGTATTCTTCTGAAAAGGCCTCTGTCATTATAAAATTTTTCTCCCAGTCCATTATATCGGGCAAATCCGATAAAACTCTCCCCTCCGCCGAGAACCACCACCTGTGATGAACGGAGCCATCGAAAAAATAAATCTACATCTTCTTTTCTTAAATTTTCACTCCAGTAAAATGTATAATACTTAAGTCCGCAGGGCTTAAACTGTTCATAATAAGAGCTGAATTTACTGTAATCAATATGTTGATTGAAGAGTTCTTCAGACATAGAAAGATGGAATATGGTTTTGTTATCGGGATTCTCTAAAGCTCTTTTGATTATAAATTCCCTGTGAATATATTCACATCTGTCATGTGATGAATAAACCAGTGCTGTCGGTCTCATAAAAACGTCCTTTCTTTATTCAGTGAGTGGTGAGTAAAAAAACCGGCAATCTACTGCTCACTTTTTAAAAATCTTTCACCAAGAATAATTGCCGCATAATCGTCATATGGTACCGGAGGCACAAGAAGCCCCCGGGGAATAAGTATTTTGAATCCTTTCGGCGGATTTTCAATGAAATATCTTTTTCTTGCAAGTTCTGTAGTTAAATGTTCATCTACAGAAACAATACCTTTATCACTTTTAACAGAAGAGAGTTTTTTTTCAATCTCAGAACAGGCGGTTCTGTCTCCGAGAACAATACAATAAAGGTTATAGGGAGAGATTATGTGCTTCAATTCATCAAGAAAATTATCAGTTAAGATTACTTTATGATAAATGACACCTTTATGGCTGCTTAAAATGGCAACTCCGCATTTTTCTCTTCCTGGATCTACGGAAAGAATTATTTTTTCACCCTTCACCCTTCACCCTGCACTTTCAATCGTAACGCGTAATGCGTGATCCGTGTTTTTACCGGTACCGGGCGACCACAGGGGTCGCCTCTACTGAATCACTCTCCACGACTCACGACTCACTACTTCACCGGCTCTTTTTCAATCTTAAACTTCAATGGCCCCAGTGTCCATATATTTTCAGTAGCAATAATCCTGACACTGACATTACCTGAGCAGGATTTTATTTGATCACATATATCCCACATATCAGGTATAGGTATGTCTACGCCGAGCCCTACGTTAGGATCAGGAACCATTCCTTTAGCTATAGCTGTAGCACTTACCTTATCAAGCAAAATCGTCATATGTTCCAATATATGTTTCCTGGCCATAGCTGAATCAATAATTCCCTCCGTAATTACTTCTCCTTTACGAAAAATCAATTTATTATCCTGAGAAGTAAAACCAACAATAAGATCATCACCGAGGAATATATTTGCAAAGGAATACATACAGACTACGCGGTCATTATTTACATTTTTAAGATAGGTAATGAATTCTCCGGAATTAACAAAGATTATAGTTCTGCCGTTTAAATCTTCCGGTGTTTTTAATCCGCGGGACATAACTATTCTGGCAAGTTCACCATTTTTATTATAAAATTCCACTGCCACTTTTTTTTTCATTTTTTCAAAAGCACTTATTATCTCTTTCTCGGACATATGTTTCTTTATAATGCCATAGGCAAGAGGCTGGGTAGCTTCAAAGACCATAGGGTAAATACTGACTCTCTCTTTTATATCTCCTATTTTCTCTTCAAGATCGTATAAAACCTGTTCCAGCTTTGTTTTTCTCTCTTCAAGATTGTATATATCCTGCTGTATCTTATCAAGACCGAGTAAAGCAATTTTTGCCTGATTGGAAAAAAGGAGAAGAATTAAAAGAGTCACAACAGTAATCAAAACACCTGTCCCTACTGCAATAACCTTTGAAGTCTTACGCGGTCTTATACCGAAGGCAGTAAGTTTCATCTTACCGGCTTTATGTCCCATGTAATCACCTACATAGGAAATAACGCCGCTCAGAACTAAAAGCATAAAGATCCTGAAAAATGCACCTAACATCTAAACACCGCCTTTAGCCAGCAGCCTTTTTTATAAGATAAAAACCAACGGCACCAAAAATTATATTTGGCATCCAGCAGGCAATAAAAGGAGGTAAAACATTAAAATTTCCGATAGTAGCAAAGGTTACCATCATAATATAATAGAAAAAGATAATAACCAGTGAAACACCAAATCCTACTGAAGAAGAACTTCTATGGGGACGTAATCCAAAAGGGACGCCAATCATGGCAAAGACCACACAGGCAAAAGGAGCGGAAAACTTTGCATGATACTGAACCTCAAGCCAGTGATAATCAAGATTCATTTTTCTGTCTCTGTCTATTCTTTCTTTTATTTCTCTGCTGTTCATCTCTTCCGGAAACTTCTGTGTATTTGATATATCCATAGGAGATTTTTTCATACTCATTGTAGTCCGTTTAAAACTTATAAGGGAATTTACTTTTCCGTCCGTATCATAGGAATAGGTTTTGCCTCCTATAAGAGACCACGAATTACATTCCCATAATGCTTTATCCGCATAGGTCACCCTTACAGGCTGTTTCCCCATATATTCGTTTACTACCACATCTTCCATAATGCCTTCTTTTAAACTGTATTTTTTTGCATAAATAATTCTCTCTATACCATCTTCAGAGGTTTCTCTTATAACAAGATTGGAACTCATCTCCTGAAGCTTCTGTCTGGCAAGAACGTCAAAAACAATCTTTCTTGCTTCATAGCTGGAATTGGGAACAATAAACTCGTTAAATAAAAGAGATAATACTGTAAGGCCGAAAGCCATAATTACTACAGGTATAATTAACCGGTATAAACTTATACCATGAGCTCTGAAAGCTATTATTTCACAATCTGACGAAAGTCTTCCGAAAGCAAGCAAAGAAGCAAGAAGAATTGACATTGGAAGAGTATAGATAAGTATTTGAGGAAGACTGTTAAGGAGAAATTTCATTGCCACACCGATCGATGCATCTGCTTCCGTAATTAATTTGGCCATCTGAAAAAAGAGGCCGCACGAGACATAAAGAAGAGTAAAAGCAGAAAGACCGAAAAAGAACGGCCCTGTAAGTTCATTTACAATATATCTGTCTATAAGAGTAAGATTGAGTATATCTTTTTTGATTATACTGTTCTTAAAATTTAATGTCATAATAATACACCTTATTTCAACGTTGACGTATCCATATAAAAACCTTCTCCGAGATAAAACTTTTTGGCCACAGGGTTATTTGCCACCTCTTCGGAAGTACCTGAAATCAATATGGTTCCATCTCTTATTATATACGCTCTGTCGGTAATTGCAAGGGTTTCCCTTACACTGTGATCGGTAATTAATATACCTATGCCCCTTTCTTTCAGATGAGAGATTATTTCCTGAATATCTGCTACAGCAATGGGGTCCACTCCCGTAAAAGGTTCATCGAGGAGTAAAAAAGAAGGATTTGTAGCGATTGCCCTTGCAAGCTCAAGACGCCGTCTTTCTCCGCCTGAAAGGGTAAAAGCAGGTTGTTCCACAAGATGGGCAATAGAAAATTCCTCAAGGAGATCTTTTAATTTTTCTTCTTTTTCCTCCCTGGAAAAGGGATAATTTTCCCATACAATCATAACATTATCCCTTACAGTTAATTTCCTGAAAATGGAAGACTCCTGCGGCAAATAACCTATACCTTTCCTTGCTCTCTGATACATAGGAAGTCTGGTAATATCTTCTTCTTCAAGAAGAACTCTGCCGGACTGGGGTTTTATAAGCCCTACAATCATGTAAAAGGAAGTAGTCTTACCTGCGCCGTTGGGACCTAAAAGCCCTACAACTTCTCCTGTAAACACATCGAAAGAAACTCCGTCTACAACCTTTCTGCCTTTATAGGTTTTCACTAAATTTTCTACTTTTATATGCACTTATTTCCCCTCTTTTCCTTTGAGTTTTACAAGTAACACAACATTTTCATCCATAGTATAGGTATCAAAATTAATATCACCTTTCATCCTGTCTGCTTCTGCCAGGTTAACCCCCTGGGCAAGTTTTATATTGCCTTCTCCTACAGAGAGTTTTTCATTACTTTTCCAGTACAGACTGTCTGATTCAAGCATTTCTCCTGTCAGAGCTCTGGCAAAAACCTTATCTTTAAAATTTATAATCTTATTCTTTATATCCATATCGGCAGAGCCTGCCTCTACAGTAAATGCTTCCAGTTTATTTTCATAAAAATAACACTTAACACCTGTTAAATAGGCTATTTTCTTGTTTTCCTCCATATTGACACTATCTGCGTAGATTTTATATTTTTTATTTTTTCCGTAAGTTGTTTCGAAAGTAAACTGTTCTACATCAATATGTCTGCCTCCCTCAGGTGTTGTCTGTGATACAGGGGTAGAAGTCATATTTCCTGTTTCAGATACGCCTGAAAAAAGAGAACCAAGTCCTGTACCTATTATAAACAGTACCAATGAATAAAGAAACAGGTAAATTTTATTTTTTTTAAGACTTAATATTTTCATATACTTCTATTAATATAAAAACTTTGCGAATTCCTCAGGATTATTTTCCAGTAACTTTTCAGTTATAAGCAATCCATCTTTTGTATAAAACTTATCTTCAAATTTTTTTAATCTCCTCTCGTAATCACTGAGAGCCCTGTTCATCAAATGAGCATTCGTTCCATAAGTTATCCTTGTACCTATGGCATTATAAAACATTCTCTTAAAGGTATAAAACTTCTTGTTTGCCCTTACGAGAGCTCCCTGAAGGGCACTTGGTTTAATAAGTTTCGGGAAGAATAAAGAATGCTGACAATCATAATATTTCCAGTTTGTATTAAATATTCTTCCTTCCCCGTGTATTTCTTTATATATGTCTGAACCGGGAAGAGGTGTCAATATCCACATCTGCATAGTTGTAATACCGGAATCTATAGCAAAATCCACTGTTTTATCTATTGTTTCAACTGTATCACAGTCGGAACCAACGACAAACATACCATTTATCTTCAGATTAAACTGTTTTGCCTTCTCAATAGTAAACTGTATATCTTCAAAAGACTGACTTTTATTCCAGTTATTAAGGGTTTTTTCGTTTATAGATTCATAACCTAAATGTACTATTCTAAATCTTGCTTTTTCAAGAAGGGAAAGAAATTCATCGTCTTTAAAAGCATCTATTTTTAACTGCATTGTAAAACCTATATTTTCCGGGAAATTTGCATTGATAATTTTTGTTAAAAACTCTTTTGCCCGCGGCATATTAACTGTAAAATTATCATCTCCTATACCTACTGTTTTCAATATAGATACATCTTTTATACAACATCTTATATCTTCTATACAATCATCAAGATCTCTATATCTCATCTGACGACCTGCAATTTTTATAACAGTACAGTAACGGCAGTTATAGGGACAGCCTCTTGATGTATAGGTACCCTGAAAATATGTATATTTCGATAAAAATCCTTTTTTTGCATTCTCCAGACCTTTTACCAGAGAATAATCAGGTGCATGTTTCAGATAATCTTCTTTAAACTCCCTGTCTTCATTATGGATAAAACCGCCGTTTTCTCTGAAAGATAAACCTTTTATATGTTCAAGAGGTTTATTGTTATTCAGTGCATCTATTAATTCCGGGAATGTTTCTTCTCCTTCTTTTCTTACAACATAATCAGCATGAAGAAGGCCTTCTTCTGTGCAAAATGTTGCATGAGGGCCTCCGAGGACAATTATTTTATTATGTTTTTTCAAAGTATCTGCATATTTATATGCTATAGGAGCCGTATTTGTAAGGGATGATATACCTATAATATCATAATCAAGTAATTCCTTTATTTTAGGTTTTCTGATCTTATCATTGTATATATCTACTTCATACCCATGTTTTTTTAGTATGTTACCCATAATAGGAAGACCCATTCTTTGCGATACAAAGGATGAATAAATATTCGGTATATCAGTATGGGGCTCAATTAAAGCCACTTTTTTAATCATTTTCTCCTGTAACTCCCTTCTAAAAATATTTAGCGAATTCTTCCGGATTATTTTCCGATAACTTTTCAGTTATAAGTTTTCCGTCTTTTGTATAAAACTTATCTTCGAAATTTTTCAATCTTTTTGCATAATCCCTGATTGCCCTGTCCATCAAATGAGCATTTGTCCCGTAGGTTATCCTTGTACCTATGGCATTATAAAACATTCTCTTAAAGGTATAAAACTTTTTATTTGCTTCTGCCAGAGCAAGCTGCAGGGTGCTCGGCTTCATAAGAGACGGGAAAAATACCGAATGCTGACAGTCAAAAAACTTCCAGTTAGTATTAAATATCCTGTGTTCTTCATTTATCTGTCTGTATACATCAGATCCGGGAAGAGGTGTCAGTATCCACATCTGCATGGTAGTAAGACCGGATTCTATAGCAAAATCAACGGTTTTTTCAATAGTTTCTTTAGTGTCGACATCAGACCCAACGACAAACATGCCATTTATCTTAATATTGAATTTCTTTCCCTGTTCTACGGTAAATTTAATATCTTCTATAGACTGGCTCTTATTCCAGTTGTTCAGAGTATTTTGATTGATCGATTCATAACCTAAATGGACTATTCTGAATCTTGCATCCCGGAGGAGGGAAAGAAATTCGTCATCTTTAAAAGAATCTATTTTTAACTGCACAGTAAAACCTATATGTTCGGGAAATTTTTCATTAATAATTTTTCTCAGGAATTCCTTTGCTCTGGGCATGTTAATAGTCAGATTATCATCTGATATGCCGATAGATTTATATATGGAAACATCCTTTGCTGCAAGCTTAATATCTTCTATACAATCATCTAAATCTCTGTATCTCATCTGCCTTCCTGCAATCTTTATAACGGTACAGTATCTGCAGTTATAAGGACAGCCTCTGGATGTATATACATTTGTAAAATAAGTATATTTAGAGATAAGACCTTTTTTGGCATCTTCCGCACCTTTTATAAGAGAAAAATCAGGAGAAATTTTTAGATATTCATCTTTAAACTCTCTGTCTTCATTGTGGATTATACCACCGTTTTTTCTGAAAGAAAGACCTTTTATGCCTTCAAGGGGCTTATTATTATTTATTGCTTCTATTAATTCTATAAGTGTTTCTTCCCCTTCTCTTCTTACGACATAATCGGCATGTGACAGGCCTTCTTCAGGAAGGAACGTGGCATGAGGGCCTCCCAGGACAACTACTTTATTATGTTTTTTCAGGCTGTCTGCATATTTATATCCTGCAGGAGACGTATTTGTCAGTGCAGATATACCTATGAGATCATATTTGAGTAATTGCTTTATGCCGGGTTTTTTTATTTTATCATTGTATATATCTATTTCATAACCTTTACTTTTGAGTATACTTCCGATTATCGGAATTCCGACCCTGGGCGACACAAAAGAAGAGTAAATATTCGGTATATCAGTATGGGTTTCAATAAGTGCTACTTTTTTAATCATTTTATAATTAAGACCTCCAAAAAATTATTTATTAAACTATTTTTCTTTCTTGTTTCGAATTATCCTTCCTGAGATGTTCTGCAAATTCTATAATATAATCAACTATTTTATTT
>CALARM010000408.1 GCA_937888925.1 uncultured Synergistia bacterium
ATGTCAAAAAAGATATGGAAAGAGCACAGAAATTATTTGATGAAGGTGTAATACCTGCCCAGCAGCTTGATAGATCGAAAAACCTTTATGCCTCTGCAGAAAGTGCTCTTAATATAGCAAAACAGAATTTGAGCCTTGTTCAGGAAGGCCCGAGAGCACAGGAAATAGAAATAGCAAGACAGCAGGTGCTGCAGGCCCGGGAAGGGCTTAAGGCAGCAGAATCTACAAAATCACTGGTAGAAATGAAAAAACAGCAATTTTCTATAGCAGAAAAACAGGTAGAAGAGGCAAAAGCTGCTCTTGAACTTGCCGGTGCCGGATTTTTGCAAAACCGGATAAAAGAGCAACAGATAACAGTGACAAAAGCACAGCTGGAACAGGCAGAAGCAAATTATGAACTTGCCAGAGATAACTGGAAAATGGTAGAGGTAAAGAACAGAGATGTAGAAGGAGCAAAAGCTCTTGTCAAACAGAGGGAAGCAGCACTGAAACTTGCCAGAACACAGCTTCAAAATTCCATAGTAAAATCTCCTATTGATGGTACTGTAAAATTAAAAGTAGCAGAAATCGGTGAGGTTATACCGTCAGGAAGTACAATACTTAAACTTGCCGACCTGAACGATATGTGGATTTCCGTATATATTCCGGAGGATCAGTACGGTCAGATTACCCTGAATGATAAAGCTACTGTAACTGTTGATAGCTGGCCCGGTAAGTCCTTTAACGGGTATGTGAGCTATATAGCTTCAGAAGCGCAGTTTACGCCTAAAACCATACAGACCCAGAAAGACAGAGTAACTCTTACCTATGAAGTCAGGGTAAAGGTAGATAATAAAGAGCAGAATCTTATCCCCGGTATGCCGGCAGATGTGGAAATAGTGAGCAGTAATCAGTGAGCAGTGAGCAGTGACCAGTGACCAGTGACCAGTGACCAGTGATTAGTACTGACTGGTAACTGATCACTGATAACTGCTCACTGAAAAAGGAGGTACCGTTAAAACTATTTATGAAATATTTCTTTATATTATTTATATATATATTATTAATTACTTCGCTGTCAGCCCAGGAAATGGCTGTTAAAATAGATCTCAAAACATGTATAGAAAATTCTCTTGCAACGGATCTGACTCTGAAAGAAGCCATTGCCGATGTTTCTGTAGCGGAAGGACAGCTTAAACAGGCAAGATCAGGACTTTTTCCGTCACTTTCTGCTACTGCATCATACAGTAAAAGAAATGAAGTTCCTGAAATTACTATACCTGGCATGCTTTCAGAAGGTCTTATAGATGAAAACCAGCATGATGTAACCTTTACAATGAAATATCTTATTTATGACGGAGGAGGCGTTTCCAGTTTATCTTCCCAGGCAGAAGCAAATCTGGAAGGGTATAAAATAAATGAAGAAAAAACGGCAGAAGATGTTATTTATAAATCATCAATATCTTATTTCAATGCACTCAGATGGAAATATTTTGTCCATGTGGCAGAGGAATCAGTAGAACTGAGTAAAGAACAACTGGATATTGCCAGAAGCAGATTTGATGCAGGCACTGCGGCAAAGGCAGATGTGCTTAAAGCAGAGGCCCAATTATCTGAATCTGAGATCAGACTTTTGGAGGCAAATAATAATTTTAATATTGCTCTGTCTTCACTGAATGATACTATGGGAATACCTCTGACTACACCTCTGGAATTAAAGGAAGATTATGTTTATAAAGAATGGAATGTAACACTTGAAGAATGCCAGCGAGAGGCCATGAAAGAAAGACTTGAAATAAGAATAATAGAAAAAACTAAAGAATCCCTTTACTATGCAACAGAATTTGCCAGAAGTGCATGGTACCCGTCTGTATTCCTGAAATTGGATTACACTCCTTACGGAAATTCCCTTCTTTCTCAGAACAATACACTTGTCGGCACAGTAGGAGCACAGTTTAATATATTTGATGGATTTAAAACAGGAGGAAATGTAGATGAAGCAGATGCAAAATATGAAAAGGTTACGATTAGAGAAGCAGATGTAAAGAAAAAGGTAACTCTCGATGTACAGAAATCTTTTCTCACCTTTCAGAGCAACTCTAAAAAGGTTTTAGAAGTGGAAAAAAATCTTGAATCGTCAAAGGAAAGTTTCAGAGTTGCCCAGATAAGTTACAGAGAAGGCATAAGCCCTTTTATAGATGTAAATCAGGCACAACTGGTGCTGATAAATGCAGAGGTGACCAGAGTTCAATCTATATATGATTATTATGTGGCAAAACTGGATCTTCTCAGGGCGACAGGCTTGTTGAAAGAAAATTTTGATCCTTCTTCTTTAGATGGAATTTAATTTATATAAGAATCGTGAAGGGTGAAGAGTGAAGGGTGAAGAGAGGATGATTTCTCATTCTTCGTTGTGATTAGCCGGTCATGGCGGTTGGAGTAAAAGTGAAAACTTTCACTAAAAGGAGCAATTTTATGGATAATATAAAAATACTTCTGGCAGAAGATGATGTTCTTAACAGAAAGATAATTCTCGCAATGCTGAATAAAATGGGCCATAAAGCAGATGTGGTAAAGAATGGCAGGGAAGTGATAGAAACTCTAGAAAAAGAGTTTTATGATGTTATATTTATGGATATTTATATGCCCGGTATGACAGGCGTTGAAGTAACAAAATACATAAGAGAATGTTTCCCGAAAGAAAAACAGCCCGTGATAATAGCCATAACAGGCGGGGCTTTAAATGGAGACAGAGATGACTGTTTCGGCGCAGGTATGAATGACTATATACATAAACCTGTGACTAAAGAGAAATTATGTGAAGCCCTTAAGAACTATACTAAAGGTAATCTGAATGGGAATTTTTCTTCATCTTTTCAGAAAGAGACGGAAGAACAAATTTTTAATAAATCTGAAATAATGAAAAGATTGAGCGGTGATAAAAGTTTGATACAGGATATTGTAGAAATGTTTATCAGTAACGCTCCACCTCAATTTGAGAAATTAAAGAAAGCTCTTGATGGTAATGATAGAGAAACTCTGAAGATAACAGCTCATACCATCAAAGGCTCTGCGAAAAATGTCAGTGCCGCTCAGGCAGCTTCCATTGCTTTTGAAATAGAAAAAAAATCAGGAGAAGAAAATTCTGAAGAGATTTCTTTACTTATAAAAAAACTTGAAGACAGCTATTATAAATTCAAGGAATTTGTAAGTAGAGATTATTTGTCTGATGAAATATAATGATAGAAACTATTAACCTGACAAGAAAATTTAATGAAATTACAGCAGTAAATTCTATGTCTCTCTCTGTAAAGAAAGGAGAAATATTTGCTCTTGTAGGGCCTGACGGAGCAGGTAAAACTACCACTATGAGAATGCTTACTGCCATTATGGAGCCTACGGAAGGAGAAGCCAGAGTGGCAGGTTTCGATATAAGAACAGAAGGTGAATCTTTAAGAGAACATATTGCCTATATGTCACAGAGATTTGGGCTCTATGAAGATCTTACGGTAGAAGAAAATATGGTTTTTTATGCAGATCTCTATGATATTCCTTATAAAGAAAGGCCGGACCTTATGGAAAAACTCCTGTCTTTCAGTCAGATGCAACTTTTTCGTAAACGCCTTGCAGGTAATCTTTCAGGAGGTATGAAACAAAAGCTCGGCCTTGCCTGTGCGCTCATCCATAAACCTGATGTTCTATTTCTTGACGAACCTACAAACGGTGTTGATCCCATATCCAGGAGAGAATTCTGGGGGATTTTATATGAACTGCTTCAGGAAGAGGTAACAATATTTGTTTCCACTGCATATCTGGATGAAGCAGAAAGAGCAAATAAGGTAGGTTTTATTCATAAAGGAAATCTCCTTTTACAGGACACGCCGTCAGGAATGGCAGGAAATTTTCCCTTTATGTTAATGGCAGTAAAATCTTCTGATAACAGAAAGGCAAGGGATATTCTGAATAAAGATCCTATCATCGTGAAGTGCAAGATTTTCGGCGAATATCTCCATGTAATGCTCGAAAAATATTTTAAAGAATGGGATAAAATCTGGAAAAATTTGGAAGATAACGGACTTTCCATATATGAAAAAAGGCAGGTAAAACCTTCCCTTGAAGATTGTTTTATAAATCTTGTGGAAGAAGAAGGAGGAAAAAGGTTTCCTTATTCAGGATTTTTGAATAAGTAAAATCTTTATTTGTTATCTTTGGATGAATTTGCCGTAACAGCAGAAAACCTTACAAAAAAATTTGACTCTTTTATTGCCGTGAATAATGTGAATTTTTCGGTAAAAAAAGGTGAGATTTTCGGATTCTTAGGCCCTAACGGAGCAGGAAAGTCCACTACTATCCGCATGCTCTGCGGTCTCCTTACGCCAAGCGGAGGGAAAGGATGGGTCGGAGGCTATAATATTTCTACGGAAAGTGAACAGATAAAAAGGATAATAGGTTATATGTCACAGAAATTTTCTCTTTATCACGATCTGACGGTAGAAGAAAATATAAGATTTTACAGCGGAGTATATAATATAAAAGAGGAAAAAAAGAAAGAAAGAATGGATTGGGTTTTATCTATGGCAGGTCTTACGGATATGAGAAAATCCCTTACGTCTGTCCTTTCAGGAGGATGGAAACAGCGTCTTGCTCTTGGCTGTGCAATTCTTCATGAACCTCAAATACTTTTCCTCGATGAACCCACTTCCGGCGTGGACCCTATAGCAAGAAGGGATTTCTGGGAACTTATATATGACCTGGCAGGTCATGGAGTAACAGTATTTGTAACGACTCATTATATGGACGAAGCAGAATACTGTGACAGAATGTCTCTTATGTACGGAGGGAAAATTATAGCTCTGGGAACGTCTATGGAATTGAAAGAAAAATATTTCCCCTATGATATTTATTCTCTTGACTGTGTTAACCCGGCTTCTATACTGGGAAAACTGAAAAAAATAGAAGAAGTTGCCGATGCAGCTCTTTTCGGTCATTCTGTTCATATAATTGTGAAAGATAAAAATATGACTCCAGAGAGACTCAATAGAGCTATTGAGAAAATATGTGAAATAGAAAGCCTTGAAAAGATTACTCCCAGTCTGGAAGATGTATTTGTATGGCTTATAGAAAAGGAGAAGAGTGAAGGGTGAAGGGTGAAAAGTGAAAAGTGAAGAGTGAAAAGTGAAGAGTAGGGTCGAGCCAATGTGTTCGCCCGGTGCCGGTGAAAACACGCATCACGCATCACGCATTACGCATTACGAACCACCCGTCACGCGTCACGAATTTATAGAATTATGAAACTTATAAGACTAAAAGCAATCGCCAGAAAAGAAATAATACAGATAATAAGAGACCCCAGAAGCCTTGCCATGGCAATACTTATGCCTGTTATCATGATTTTTCTTTACAGTTATTGCCTTTCTCTTAATGTGGAACACCTTTCTACAGTCGTATGGGATCAGGACAGACAGGAACTTTCACGGGAATATCTCGATCGTTTCAGAAATACAAAATATTTTGATGTAATACATTATGTTTCCGGTTATAAGGAAATGACCGAATTTATGGATAGCGGTATCTGTTCTGTAGGCATAGTCATACCACATAATTTCACCGCACATCTCAAAAAATCGGAGGAAGCAGAAGTACAGGTTATGATAGACGGAAGTGATACGAATGTTGCAAATACTGCCAGAGGCTATGTGACCGCCATTACACAGATATATAATCTGGAACTTGCCGAAAAACCTCTCTCAGATAAAGGTATAAAGTTAGGTACAGTAATAGATAACAGGGTAAGGGTTTTATATAATGAAGAACTGGAAAGCAGAAATTTTATTATTCCCGGACTTATAGCAGTGGTAATCATGGTAGTGGCTTCTTTACTTACAGCACTTACAATAGCAAAAGAATGGGACAGAGGAACTATGGAACAATTAATAGCCACCCCTGTAACAGCAAGGGAAATTATCACGGGAAAACTGATACCATATATAATTATAGGTTTTATAGATGTAATGCTTGCTGTGGCAACAGGAACAATTATCTTTAAAGTTCCTCTCAGGGGAAGTTTTCTTGAAGTTATAGGATTCTCATTGATTTTTATTACAGGTGTCATGGCCTGGGGGATTATGCTTTCCGTTCTTGCCAAAAATCAGCTTCTTGCATCTCAAATGGCAATACTGACAACATTTCTCCCTTCTTTCTGGCTCTCAGGCTTTATGTTCCCTGTATACTGTATGCCCTCTGCAATACAGTATATAACATATATTGTGCCTGCAAAATATTTTATCATTATAATGAAAGGTATATTCCTCAAAGGCATTGGCCTGGATATTTTATGGTTTCCCGGACTGCTGCTGTTACTTTATACCATTGCAGTTTATAACAATGCCTGTCTCAGGTTTAAAAAGAAACTTTTGTAAATCGTGAATGGTGAAGAGTGAAGGGAGTATAAGTTCCCCTTCTTCATTGTGTCCACCTGATCATGGTTGTTTGAACGAAATTTATGAGAGTTAATCTCGCGTCACGGGTTACGAGAATTTAAAATGTTTGAACGAATAAAACAGATATTAATAAAAGAATTTATACAGACCTTCAGAGAGCCGAAGTTAAGGGCTATGATATTTATAACCCCTTTCTTGCAGTTATTTATCTTCGGTTATGCTGCTACAACCGATATAAAACATATTCCTCTTGCCGTCCTGGACAGAAGCAGAAGCTTTGAAAGCAGGAACCTTATAGAACAGTTTACACGATCAGGTTACTTTAACCTTGACTATTATTGCGACAGGGAAGAAGAACTCATAAGATTACTGGAAAAAAGCGATGTGAAAGCTACTCTTAACATACCACCCGATTTTGCATCTGAACTTCAGAGAACAGGAGGGGCGAAAATACAGATGCTTATAGATGGTACAGAATCCACTACTTCCTATACGGTTCTTAACTATTCCACCCGTATCGTAACCAATTACAGCCGGCAATTAAAGCCTCTTCCCGACGGTATACCTTCTATAAAACTTGAAGACAGATTCTGGTATAATCCCCAGCTTGAAAGCAGTAATTTTTTTATTCCCGGTGTTATAGCAATGCTTATAACAATAACTGTTATCAATTTTACCGCTCTGGCAATAGTAAAGGAAAGGGAAATGGGTACAATAGAGCAACTCATGGTTACACCCATACGGCCTGTAGAACTTATAATAGGAAAGACTCTTCCTTTCGGTATCATAGGATTTGGTCAGGTTATTTTTATAACACTAGCAGGTTTACTCTGGTTTCAGGTTCCTCTTAAAGGCAGCATTCCCCTTCTGTGTATTGCAACTGTTATTTATATAATAAATGCCCTGGGTATAGGTCTTTATATATCTACTGTATGTAAAACCCTTCAACAGGCTATGATGAGCGGTTTTTTCTATCTTTTCCCTGCCATATTGCTTTCAGGTTTTGTATTCCCCATAAAGAATATGCCCTACGCTTTTCAATTAATTACCTATATAAATCCTATGAGATATTTTATAAATATATTGAGAGGAATATTTCTCAGGGGAAATGATATTTCTGTTCTTTATCCGGAATTAATTCCTATGGTATTCATTGCTATGTTTATATTTACTATGAG
>CALARM010000409.1 GCA_937888925.1 uncultured Synergistia bacterium
CGATTACATTCGAATTTCTTTGCACTGCATGGCATAAGAGCAACTGTTACAATATCTTTCGGGTCAATGCCAGCTTTTTCTGCATACCAGGTTTTAAGCAATGCTCCGAACATCTGTTGCGGAGATTTACAGCTTGACGCATAATCTGTAAATTCAGGATAAAAATGTTCCAGGTATTTTATCCAGCCAGGAGAACAGGAAGTGAACTGTGGCAATTTTACATTTTTATCGCCGTCTACAAGAGCTTTTTTCAAACGAATAAGAAGTTCTGTAGCTTCTTCCATAATTGTCAGATCTGCAGTAAAATTCGTATCAAAAACCTTGCTGAAACCACATCTTCTGATGGCAGTGTTAAGCTGTCTCGTAACAGAAGTGCCGGGAGGCAGGCCAAAACATTCTCCTATAGCGGCACGGGGGCTGGGAGCTGTCTGAATAATGACATGTTTTTGCGGGTCATCAATGGCTGCCCATATTTCATCACTGGGATCATTGGCATGAAGTGCTCCTACAGGGCAGCGGTTTATACACTGACCGCAGTTAATACATATTACATCGGAAAGGGGCATATCCATAAAAGTCACTATATCCGTTTCCGGGCCACGGTTTACTGCTTCAAGAACTCCTACTTCCTGAAGGTCTATACAGGTTCTCACACATCTTCTGCAGAGAATACACTTGTTCATATCTCTTACTACACTGTAACTGGATCTATCAACTGCTTTTTCCTGCTTATCAGGGTGGCCGAAACGATAAAAATCCACACCATATTCTTTTGCAAGAGCCTGAAGTTCACAGTTATTATTTCTTACACAGGAATAACATTCACCGTAATGATGTCTTAACATAAGATCAAGTATATGCCTTCTGGCTTTTCTGACTCTCGGAGAATAGGTTTTTACTTTCATATGAGGAGGAGTCACAGGATAGGTGCATGCTGCCTGAAGCAGTCTCTGACCTTCTATTTCGACGACACAGATACGACACACTCCGGCAACACAGAGATCTTCATGATAACAGAGTGTAGGAATATGTATATTAAGTTTCCTGGCAGCTTCAAGTATTGTCGTGCCATAGGGAACCTTGATTTCATTTCCGTCTATTGTAATCTTAACCATAGCGCCAATGGCATCTTTATCTTCAAGTTCTTTTATACGATACTTTCTCTGGCTTAAAGGCGCTCTTTCATCGGCTACCGATATATTAGTTTTATCAGACATAAGTTTGCCTCCTTAAATAATTTGTTGGATTGGTCTATCAGAAAAAATCAAATCCTGAATTTTATCAGTAAAAATTAGCTGCATAAAATCTCATGTTTAAAGTGTTTCATGATAGACATAAAAGCATTGGGTGCTGATTGACCGAGTCCACATTTACTGGCAAGCTGCATTGTTTCACCGAGTTGAACGAGTTCATTCAAATATTTCATTGGACATTTCTTTTTCTCCAGCATCTCTATACCTTCCAGCAGAGTTTCTGTTCCATATCTGCATGGTGTACACTGACCGCATGATTCTTCTGCAAAAAATTCCATAAAATTCTTTGCTACATGCAGCATATTTCTATGAGGGCCAAAAATTATAATAGAACCGCCGGTAGATATATCTTCATAGGCAATAGTAGAGTCGAATTCACTCTGAGGGACACATCGTCCGGAAGCTCCTCCGACCTGAACGGCTTTGGCATCTTCTCCTCCGACCATTTTCAGTAATTCCCTTACAGTAATACCCATAGGAAGTTCATATACTCCCGGTGTTTTACAATCGCCTGATATGCTGAATACTTTTGTTCCTGTTGATTTATCAGTTCCATGGGTTTTAAACCAGTCTGCTCCATGTTCTACAATGCGAAGAGCAGTAATAAAGGTTTCTACATTATTAACAATAGTAGGTTTGCCCATATATCCTACAACTACCGGATAGGGAGGTCTGTTTCTCGGTTCTCCGCGATTCCCTTCCAGACTTTCTATAAGAGCTGTTTCTTCTCCGCACACATAGGCTCCTGCTCCGGGCTGTATATAAATATCAAAATCAAATCCTTCTTTACCTATTATATTCTTACCAAGAAGATTATTCTTACGTCTTTCTTCTATTTTCTCTTCTATCTTTTTATAAAGATAGATATATTCACATCTTAAATAAATAATACCCTGAT
>CALARM010000410.1 GCA_937888925.1 uncultured Synergistia bacterium
TAGACCAGCAGCTTAAAGGGAAGTTTGGTTTTGATGCTCTTGATTATCTCAAAGGCTCTTATGAGGAAAAAGGAAAAAAAGTGGAAATAAAAGATAAAGACACAATAAGCCAGGTACATAATCTTATTACCTGGAAGGACCGGGGAGGGGATGTAAAACCGATATTTTTAAATGCCGGCCTTCTTGCAGGTTACGATAATAAAGAAGGATTCCGTATATTTCATTTTTCTTTGATACAGTTCTTCCGGGAAGCAGTTCAGGTCATATATCTTGCAGACGGTTCGGGATATGATACTGTTAACCTCCTTCTTTCAGATTATACATCACATAAATCCTTACCTGAAAGACGTGGCAATATAGATCGTGTAGAAGGTTCTATGGAACTACTTTCTGCACTGAACACTGCGTCAAGAAGAAACGTTGGTATAGGAGGCTATTATAATATAATATTATTTAACGGCAGAGCAGATTACAGGGAAAGAATGGTAGAAATCCATGATCACAGATCAAAACTTGCATCGGAAATCATGTATGCAAAGGATAATAATTTAATCTCCTATGATACTGCCTATGGCCTTATTGATAAAATCTTATTTAAAAATGAATCCTTTGAAGAGGTTAACTCACTGCTGGAAAAAAATAGTTCCAATCCGGTTAAACTCAAGAGAATATTAAGAGGTTATAAAAAATAAATTTGACAGGGAATTTCAGGATTATGAGATTATCAGGATGATTAAATTATTTAGATGAACTCCCTTTAAATAAATTAATCCTAAAAGATTGATTTAATGCCATTAAAAATGAAAATTCCTATACTCTAAATATATTATTCATCTAAAGCCATTAACGTGGTAATCTTTTAATCCTATTAATCCAGGTCGGAAAGGAGTTTTATCACATTATTTTATGAACTTATCCAATCAAACCGGCGAATATACAACAAAAGAATTCGATCTCTCTGAAACAGGACCTGAACTTATTATTGATTTATTAAATAAACAAAAGCTTACCGGCCTATTAACAATGGAAGATGATAAAGAGAAAGGAGAAATTTATCTCCATGACGGTAATATTATCTATGCAAAACTGGGTGCTCTGGAAGGAGAAAGAGCTATTTTATCTTTCATTGCCTGGGTTCATGGCAGTGGAAAATTTACAGACTTCAAAGAGTCAGAAAAATTCAAAAAAAATGTTACCTATGAAACACCATTTTTAATAGAGACTATAAATAAAGAACTTGCAGAAATTTCAAAAATGAAGGATTTAATTTATTCATTGGACCTTGTATTTGAAGTTATAAATACAGGCAAGCCTATGTATATAAAAACAGCTGAACTGACAGTTCTTCCATGGGTTGACGGGAAAACCTCTATAAGAGAAATAGGACAGGTAATGGGAAGAGAATATACAGGCGTAATCAAGTCTATATATAAATTATACAAAGAAAATATCATATGTAAGCGTTAGTGAAGACTGTTATGTTTCCATAAGAACCTGTAGAAAAACTTTCTTCTCAGCACATAATATCTTAAAAAGGAAAATAGAAAAATTTCTAGAATCTAGAAGAATCCTTCAATTTTTTCTTTAAGAGAGTGAAATTTATGTCTGAAATGTTAAATGCAGGATGTATACTCTGTGATCGATATGAAATCAGAGATTTAATAGTATGTGACGGGAAAGAAGTCCATTATCTGGTAGAAGATCTTGACCCTCCACATGAGCAGCTAACACTCAAAGAATTTATTCCTCAGTCGGAGAAAGAAATTGAAGGAAATGAGTTATTCTGGAAAAGGCTGGCTACACTTTCGGAAGTAAGACACCCGAACCTGATAAAAATTTATGAATATTTTACAGAAATACCTGAGGGAAAATCCGAGAAAAGACATTATGTCGTCATGGAATATATTAAAGGCAGAACACTTCAGGATATATTCCAGACTGATTTACACGAAGAGCCTCTACCGATTAAAGTACTGATGAAACATATGATCAAGGTATGCGGTGCCATGAAATATTTAAACACACAGCATACGGAACCGGTTGCTTTCGGTGTTTTAAAACCGAAATACATCATGTTAACGCCGGACAGACAGATCAAACTGTTTAATTATGGTCTTGGCAACCTGTTAAGGACAGGCTACTGCAGTAAAACGCCGGGGTTCAGTCCGATAGAGCAGATTGGCAAGGGGGTAATGAATGAAAAAACAGATGTTTACAGCCTCAGTGCCACTATGTATTATCTCCTTACAGGCAGAAATCCTGAAAAATATCCGGGAGCTTTCTCACAGGTTTCACATTATAACAAAGAGGCTTCGCCGGAACTGAATGAATTCATAGCAAGAGGTCTTTCACCCAGACAGGAGGACAGGCCGGGATTACAGGAAATTTCTAATTTTCTGCTCCAGTTTTCTATGGGTAAGAGACCAAAATCTATTTTTGCTATATCACCCGGGAAATCTCCGCAGACTAAAGTAGCTCCCACACCTGATAAAGTTGATAAATTTGTAACAAATATTAAAGAAAAATTAAGTAAAAAAAGCTTTTCTTTTTCCAAAACACCTCAAGGCCATGGGCCATCAACACAGGAAGAAGTAAAAATAGATACGCTTTCCGATTTTTCTGCCCATATAGCAGAGCCATCTGAGGCTCCACCGGAAGCAAAACCTGTTGATATATTCACATTATCAGATGAAAAATCTGTGAGTCCCGGCCTTGAAAAACCTGTTTTTTATGATGAAGAAAGCTATGATGATACCGGTCTAAAAGGTAAATTCCACAGCGCTCCCAAGAGAGGGACCAGGAGATTTGATGTTAAACAATATATGGCAGCAGCAGAAGCACTTAAACTTAAAAAAGTAGAAGACACAGATACATCATCCAGTCCTGAGCTGGTAGCCCAGAAGGCAAAGGAATCAAGAGAAAAAAGTGCCGAATTATTTGCAAAATTAACATCAAAACTTCCTCCTGTCAAGCCCTCTCCTTCTGCTCCAGGAAAACCTTCTGAAGAAAAGAAAAAAGAGATAGAAGAAAAACCTTCCGAAGAAAAGAAAAAAGAGACAGAAGAAAAGCCCTCCGAAGAAAAGAAAAGTGGAGCAAGTCTTGCACAGAAACTGGCCCAGAAATATGCAAGAAAAAAACAGGATGAAAAAGAACAGGAAACACAATCAGTGGAATCGCTTCTGCCACCACCGGCAAAAAAAGGACCTCCCCTGAAAGGCATTGCAGCAGACTGGAGAGAACAAAAACAATCTATATGTCAGAATAAACCTGATACACCTCCCCTGCTTTCACCACTTCAGGAAGGGACATCCATCAAAGAAAGGTATGAAATTGCTGAAATTCTCCATAAGGATTACTCCGGAGCAGTTTACATGGTGCTTGATACGAGTGAACAGGATAATACAGAAGGACAGGAAGTATCAAAAATTATTAAAGAAATACAGTACAAACCACCTAAAGAGAATGCAAGACTCGGAGAAAGAGTTATTTCAAATTTCGTCAAGCTGGGTGGTAAATTAAAAAATCTAAACCACCCGAACCTGGTTAAAGTAACAGATTATTTCTTCAATTATTCCGGTGACAGAAGTATTATAAGGCTTTTTATTGTTATGGAACAGGTGGAAGGTTATACTCTGGAAGAGATAATAAAAAGCCATCTGGAAAAACAGAGCCGTATGCCTTCTACAACAGTTTTTGCAATATTAACAAAAGTCTGTGAAGCTATTTATTATCTGCACAGCCAGAAACCTCCCATTGTAGCAGGTGATTTAAATCCCAAAAACATACTGATCTCTTATAACGGAGAAGTAAAATTCATAAATTACGGATTAAGAGAGATATTTCTTGTTGAACAGGAACTTGTGTTTCCTATGTATGGAACTATAGGTTATTTTGCTCCTGAACAAACAGAAGTTGATATAACCAATACAAAAGCCGATGTGTTTGCACTGGGCTCTACTATTTATTATTTATTAACAGGTGTTAACCCGGAAAAACAACCCTATGAATTCAGTCCTGTAAGAAAACTCAATCCTTATATATCGGGTAATGTTGAAGCAATAGTAGATTTATGTGTCAAAATAAACCCTGCAGAAAGAGGAGATATTAAAACAATAAGGGAGAGAATGAACAAAATCACCATGGTTGAGCTTGACTCTTCACTGCTTGAAAAGCAGAAAGAAATGCAGGATAAGAGAAAAGCTTCTATGGAAGAAATAGGAAATATTACACCTCTCAGTGTAGAACTGGGGAAATTATTCCTGAAATACGGACTCATAGCGACAATTATTGTATGTGTGTTAACAGGCGGATATTTCGGTTACACCTATTATAAAAATATCCCTGCAAAAGGTAAAAAAATATATATTTCTATGAGTTCTGAGAAAATACTTTCCGTACTGGATATAAATAAAAATACAGTAAATCAAAAAATTAATTTAAGTTTCGACAGTAATCTTGTGTCCGGTGCTTTAAAGAAAAAACAGTTGTTTGTTACAGATAAGGGCAGTATGGTATATATACTGGATACAACAAGCAATAAATCGTCAGGTAAATTTTTATCTAAATTTGACAGTGGCATAAGGATTACATTTATGGCTTTATCACCTGATGAAACAAAACTTTATCTCTTAAGTAACAGCAATAACAAATTTAAGGTCATAGATTTAACTACCAGATCAACGATTGCAGAAAAAGATATACCTGTAAATTCTTCAGGAGCAACCCTTTCAACTGACGGAAAATATTTTTATATTATAAACAGCAATGAAAAAAATAGTCTTCTTACGACTATTGAGACGGATACGTTCACCATAAAAAGTGAAATTCCAATAAAAGAAGGGGCATGTGATATTACTGCAGGTGCTCAAAAGGTATTTATAATTTATAATAACACTGATGAAATAGGTATTATAGATATCGGTACAGGCAAAGAGGACATAAAAAAAATTTCTACCGGTTCAGAAAAATTCAGCCCTGTTAAAATTATAATCACTGCAAATAATCAGGAATTATACCTTCTCAATCAAACAACCCAGGAAATTGCTTTTATACAAATATCTGACATGGCATTAAAAGAACGTTTTAAACTCCCCGGCTATCCTGTTGATTTAGTTATTAATCCCGGAGGCTATATATATATATATCTTACAGAACTTGGAAGTCAGGGAAAAAGATATTATTCGATAGCTGTATTCGATAGAAATAATAAGAAGATATTTGCTAAAATACCACTTCAAAATTATGCAGACAAGATAACACTGGGAGAACATTAATCGTGACGTGTAACACGTGACGTGTGACCCGAGGATAGTGATTGTTCTAACAATTTGCCGGAATTGTTTTTCTTGCAGTCTTCAATAAATAGCAAGTAGTGAATAAACCTGTTCTATTCACTACTCACTACTCACTACAACTTCGCCTTTATAACCTTTGCCAGTCTTTTTATTCCTTCATATATCTCTTCATGTGTGGGGTATGAGAAATTCAATCTCATTGTATTCTGTCCCCGTCCGTCACAATGGAAAGCAGAACCTATAACAAAGGCAACATTCTGTTCAACTGCTTCATAGAAGAGTTTATCACAGTTTATATGTTCCGGTAACATAATCCACAGGAATAATCCTCCCTGTGGCCTGGTCCATCTGACCCCTTCAACTTTCGGCATATATTCCTCAAGAGCTCTGAGCATTACATCTCTTTTCTTATGATATACACTCTTTACTGTTTCTATATGTTCTTCAAGTAATCCTCTGCGGCAGTATTCATAGGTTATAAGCTGAGTAAAGGCAGGGGTACAGAGGTCTACAGACTGTTTTGCAAAAGCCAGTTTCCTTATAATATCAGCATGTGCTATTACCCACCCCAGGCGGAATCCAGGCACAAATATTTTGGAAAAGGTGTGAAGCATTACTACATTATTTGTATCGTCAAGAGACATAAGAGAAGGTGGACTCTGTCCTTCGAACCTGAGTTCTCTATATGGAGTATCTTCTATAATAAGTATATCATATTTTTTGCTGAGTTCTATTATTTTTTTTCTTCTTTCTAAAGATAAAGTTACGCCTGCAGGATTTTGAAAATCAGGAACAAGATAGATAAATTTGTAATGTTCTTCCGTCCCTTTAAGCTGTTCAAGGGTTTGTTCCAGAACATCTACAAGAATACCGTCATGATCTGTCGCTATACCATGCATATGAGCACCATAGCCCTGAAAAACCTGAAGCCCTCCTATATAACTCGGCAGTTCTACTATAACAGGATCACTGGGATCAATAAAGACTTTCCCAATCAAGTCAAGGCCCTGCTGGGATGAAACAGTTATGAGTATATTATCTTCATTGATGGTCAGGCCGTCTTTTTCAGCAAGTTTTATCAGTTCTCTTTTTAACTGAGGCTCACCTTCTGTAGTGCTGTACTGAAAAGCAGAGTTTCCATACTCATCAATAACTTTTGCACATATATCCTTTATATCTTCCTTGGGAAACAGTGTAGGGTCAGGAAGTCCTCCTGCAAAAGAAATCATCTCAGGTTTGTTTGTAAGTTTTAACAATTCTCTTATGACTGATTTTTTTATTCTTCTTGCATGGATACCATAGTTTTTAACAAGATCTATCATAATCGTAACTCCCCCTTCAATTAAAATTAGACATAATAACAGGAGTCAGACTTCAACATTGAGGGACATTCCGGTCAATTCTGAAGACACACTCCTTTATTCTGAATATATAAATTCCATTTTGAATGATAAAAATCCTTTTAAATATTTAGATAAATTGCCTATATATAAGTTTCATCTAAAGCTTTATTTTACAACATTATAGTTAGTTTCATAACTTATTAGAAATTAAGTGCTTCGTAACGCGTAACGCGAGGATTATCTGTAATTTGTT
>CALARM010000411.1 GCA_937888925.1 uncultured Synergistia bacterium
TCTGATAAATCTATAAATATGACCTATAGATTTGGTAAAAAAAAGGGAGTAATAGAATATAAAACTAAATTTGACGGTCTCATAAATTATCTGGAGGCAATTTATTCGGATAAACATTTTTTATCTATTCATGAATATATAGAAAATATTATGATTGATACTCCCTGTGAAACATGTAAAGGAATGAGACTTAAAGCAGAAAGCCTTTCAATAAAGCTCCATAGTAAATCTATAGGCGACCTCTCTAACATGAGTCTTAAAGATTTATATAAATTTCTTTCACATTTAACATTTAATAACAGTAAAGAGCCTGTGGGAAGGGTTATATTGAAAGAAATAAATACAGGGCTCGAATTTCTATTGAAGCTCGGTGTTTCCTATCTGTCTCTCGATAGAAGAGTATCAACCCTGGCAGGAGGAGAATTGCAGAGAATAAGACTTGCCACACAGATAAGTTCCGGCCTTACAGGTGTTCTTTATATACTGGATGAACCCACAGTAGGCCTTCATCAGAGAGATAACGGATATTTAATAAAAATACTGGAAGAGCTCAGAGACGCAGGTAACACCATAATAGTAGTAGAACATGACGAAGAAATTATGAAAAAAGCCGATTACATTGTAGATCTCGGTCCCGGAGCAGGTATCACAGGAGGACATGTAGTTTATGAAGGGACCATAAATAATATAATAAAAACAGAATCCCTCACAGGTCAATATCTATCAGGAAAAACTTCCATCCCCTGCCATTACAGAAAGACCTGTGATGAGACAAAAACTATTACTATAAAAGGTGCCGGTGCAAATAATCTCAAACATATAGACGTGACCTTTTATTGCGGATTATTTAACTGTGTAACAGGAGTTTCCGGGTCAGGGAAAAGCACTCTTGTAAATGACATACTCTATCCTGCCATAGCCAGAATTCTCTATAGATCAAAGGCAGGCCCCGGCAGGCATGATTGCATAACAGGCATAGAAAATATAGATAAAGTAGTAATGGTAGATCAGAGTCCTATAGGAAGATCTCCCAGGTCGAATCCTGCCACCTATACCGATATATTCACCCATATAAGGGATGTTTTTGCTATGACACAGAAAGCAAGACTCAGGGGATATAAAAAAGGACGTTTCAGTTTCAATGTAAAGGGAGGAAGATGTGAAAAATGTCAGGGTTCGGGACATGTCAGCATAGAGATGAGTTTCCTGCCGGATCTGTATATAACATGCGATGAATGCAAGGGGAAAAGATATAATTCGGAAACATTGGAGATTGAATATAAAGGGAAAAATATATTTCACGTACTTAAGATGACAGTAACAGAAGCCTTCGAGTTTTTTGAAGGTTTCCCGAAAATACGAAAACTCCTGGAAACTCTTAAGAGTGTAGGACTTGGCTATATAGAACTGGGGCAACCTGCGACATTTATTTCAGGAGGGGAAGCACAGAGGATAAAACTTTCTGCAGAACTTTCAAAGAAAAGTACGGGAAAAACCCTTTATATACTGGATGAACCTACAACTGGCCTTCATTTCCATGACATAGCACAGTTATTAAAAGTACTTAACGAGTTAAAAAACATGGGAAATACAATTATTGTAATAGAACATAATATGGATGTGATTAAATCGGCGGATTATATTATAGATCTGGGGCCTGAAGGCGGAGAGGACGGTGGATATGTTATTGCGACAGGGACACCGGAAGAAATAGCAGAAGAGGAAAAATCTCATACAGGGAGATTTTTGAGACAGATTCTCAGGAGGTGATTTTTATGAGGTGTAATAAATGCGGTGAAGTAATATCCGATTTTTCCGATATATGTTACAACTGTAATAAATCCAATATTACGACACAACTTGATGTTAATAAAGAAATAAAATACCCTGACGTTTCTCCAGAGAATGAAACATGTATTCTGGAACAAAATAAATACAGCACTGCAAATAAAATAGAAATACAGAATCTGAAATCACACAGATATAAGCAGGAAGAATACAATTATGAAGAAAAAAAACCGCCTGTTCATATAATAAAAGAACAACCTGTATATATACCATCCAGTAATAATCACATATCTAAAATTGCTTTCAAGTTAATAACAATTTCAGTGATTTTTTTTCTATTTCTGCTACCTACAATATATCAACAGAAAAAGGCTTTTAGAAAAGGAATGGAACAGTTCAACCAGGGTATCTTCAGAACTTACAGGGATGGGAAAGACAGGGGGTCTCCTGCTTCATTTAAAAAAGCTCTTTCCCTATGGAATACAAATGAATATAATGCAAAAATTTCCTATTTACTGGCTGTTTCATGCTATTATGATTATTTGAATCTACAAGTAATAGGAGCAAGGAATGATCCATTAAGGATTGGAGATGATATGAAAGAGATAAAATTTTATCTGGACAAAGCTCTATACTTGAAACATAAATATCCGGAAGCTTTTTATTACAGAGGATTATATTATCTGGAAATAAATGATTACAGCCAGGCCAGAAGGGACTTTAATAGCTGTATGAACAGTGCCGGACTTATCTGGAGATCAGAACCTGTAAAGCAGCTTAAATGGGTAACGGCAGCTAAAATTGCAGGAGAAGAAGCTTTAAAGTTATCACAGGAGAAGGACATTTCTGTAAAATCAGTACCTCCTGTAATGGCAGATTGCTGCAGACATCTCACATTAATAATAGATAGTCATGGCAGAGCTTCTATAAAAGATAAATACACTAATTTTATAATCACAGATAAACTCTGTCCCCCGTTGCCTGATGAAGTGGACAGATAATTTTTTGGTTCTTTCTATGGAAACACCATAGTT
>CALARM010000412.1 GCA_937888925.1 uncultured Synergistia bacterium
AACTGTCGGGACAGAAAAAAGTAACATTAAGCTTTAAAAAGAAAGATATGAACGATATACTTAAGAGTCTTGTAGTAATAAACAAAAATCCGGAAGGTAATGTACTCGGTATCTCCTATGATACACAGGAAGATGCGGAACTGATAGTAAAAGAAAAAACCATTAACCTCAGTAAAGAAAAAACTTTAAGGGATTTACTATGTGCTTTACGGGGCTATGATGTAACGCTTAATCTTAAAGGCGAAAAAGTATCGGGTAATGTAACAGGAATAGATTACTATGAAGAAAGAACCAGTTTATCCCTCTATATAAGTGATAAAAAACAGGTTCTTACATATCCTCTGTCAGAAATTATAGATTTCCAGATAAATGACCCTGTAGCGGCAAGAGATCTTACTTTTTTTCTTGAAAAGAGTATAGGCGAGAGAAAAAAAGATGAAAAATTTGTCACAGTACTCCTTGACGGAGAAGAACATGACCTTT
Organism: uncultured Synergistia bacterium; assembly: GCA_937888925.1. Next base: position 484 of record CALARM010000412.1, read on the forward strand.
CAATAAGTTACATAGCATCCACCCCTATATGGAGAGTAAGCTACAGGCTTATACATAATTCAAAAGCAAACAAAGGATATATAATGGGATGGGGTATAATAAACAATACAATGGAAGAAGATCTTGAAGACGTTGAAATTGTATTAACTACAGGATTACCTGTATCCTTTACCTATGATCTCTACAGTCCCAAAATACTTGATAGACCTCAGATAAAAGATGAAGCAAGACAGATGACAGCAGTTATTGAACATGATATAAAAAAGAAAGATCAGGCAGGGACGATGAAAATACCTGTTTCTAAAGTGGTCGCTGATACAGGTGAACTATGCTCCATTCATGATCAGAAGCATGATTTATCTGATACTCCTAAAAAAACTACTACTCTTACAAAAGGAGAAAAAGAATGCCAATTTTTTAAATATACTGTTTCCGAGCCTGTCACGATAAAAAGAGGACAGTCTGCTATGGTACCAATATTAACCTATAGCTTTGATTGTTTAAAAGAACATATCTACACAGCCAGAAAAATGGAAAAAAACCCCTACCTTACACTGAGTTTTAAAAATAAAAGTCCTTATGTATTCGGTCGAGGCCCTGTTACAATATTAGAAGATTCTTCCTATATAGGAGAAGCTATAATACCATTCATATCAAAAGATCAGTATGTAAGACTTCCCTATGCTGTAGATGTAGAAGTAACGTTAAAGGAAGAATTCAGCGAATACGATACCTTTAATAACTTTGTTTTCATAGAGAACAGTGCCGGTAATTATCTGTTTTACAAAGAAGTATATCACACTTCAGAAACACTTTATTCAGCCAATAACAGCAGTTCTGAAGAAGTAAGCCTTATAATAGAACATCCTCCTTACGGACATGGTTATGAACTTTATGAAACCCTGGAACCGGTAGAAAGAACTGATAATTACATAAGATGGAAAATTATTCTTCCTCCGAAAAATTTCCAGATTTTAAAAATAAGAGAAAGAAAAAAAATACATAGAAACGAATATTATAACAATCTTTCTATGGAAAAATTATCCCAGTGGTTTAAAAACCATTGTATGGATGAAATAATTTACAATAGACTGAGTGATATATATGTATTTTTTGAACAAATAAGAGAGATAGAGAAATGGAGAGAAAAACTGGAACAGGACAGAAAGCAGATCCTTGAGAAACAGACTTCTTTTCGAGATCAGCTCCAGGTTCTCGGAGACAGAGGGGATGAAGGTACATTAAGAAAAAGATATATAAAAAACATGGAAAACCAGGAAGACAGGCTGGATGAAATAAATAATGAAAAAGAAAATCTGGCAAAAAAACTTTTTGAATTAAAGAAAAAAATAGATCAGGCTGTAGCGGAGTTAGCAAGAGAACAAAAGCAGTGATCAGTTATCAGTTATCAGTATATGAACGTATGACTATTCACTGTTCACTGGTCACTGGTCACTGGTCACTGGTCACTGCTCACTGGTCACTGCTCACTGACATGGGGAGTTTAACAAATGACTTTATCAGAAGGAACAATCCTGAAAAGCCGATATAACATAATAAAGAAGATAGGCGGTGGAGGCTACGGACAGGTATATCTTGCTGAAGATACTCTCAAAGAGTCTTTATGGGCAATAAAAGAAATGGATGTTGAAGATCTTTCTGACAAAGACAGAGCCGAAATAAGAGAACAGTTCTGGTTTGAAGCAAAAATACTTGTCAAATTATCTCATCCCCAGTTACCCAAAATAGAAGATTTTTTTGAAGATAATGAAAAATATTATATTGTAATGGAGTATATAAAAGGTAAAGATTTATTCGATATAATAAAACTTTCTTCTGAGCCATTCCCTGTTGAAGAGGTAACGGGATGGGTAATAAAGGTATGTAATGTTTTGTCCTATCTGCACAAACAGAAACCTCACGCAATAATCTTCAGAGATTTAAAACCGGAAAATGTTATGTTGTCAGACAATGGAGAAATAAAATTGATAGATTTCGGCATATCAAAATTATTTGATGTAAACAGACATACCAGAAGCTACGCAAAAGCAGCATCTCCTTATTTCTCATCTCCTGAACAGTACGGAGGAAAAACAACTGATACAAGAAGTGATATATTTTCTCTCGGAGCTACAATGTATTACGTTTATACCGGTAATTTTCCCATAGATGCAATAGAAAGAGCCATCAATGAAATTCCTATGCCGGTTCCGAGCAATTTTAACAGTAAAATTCCTGAGAAACTGGATAATGTAATATTAAAGGCTATGGAATTAAATAAAGAGAATCGTTATCAAACAGTGGAAGAGCTTACAGAAGATTTACTGGCCTGTGTACCGCCCGGTGAGAAGCCTAAAGAAGAGAAAAAAACCTGTCCGAAATGTCAGAGAGAAAATCCTTACATGTCCAGGTTCTGCGGCAGATGTGGTCTGCCTCTAATAGAAATGGCAGAAGAACCGAAAATTACCACTGAACTGGAAGAAAAAATCGAATCAGTACCGGAAAAAAATACTGTCTATTCAGGAAATAAATTTATTTTTATTAACGGGTCAAACGAAACACCTGTAAGGATACTCAAAAAAACGCGTAAGGCAGAAGAATACAATGAACAGCTGATTACCACCACTGCCATAATATCCAGTTACCATTATTCTGTAAAGACGTCACAGTTTATTTCGAAAGAAAGTCATATTATACCTTTAAAGCAATTTTTTATAATTTCTGATAAAAAAATATACATGTCCTGTGAGGAAATAAAATTGTTTTCCTTCAGTCCGGGATTAAAAGGGGAAAAACTTAAGATTATCTTACAGGGAAGAGATAGAAAAAAAATATTTTATGAAGACATAATGGAACTTGATGAGGAAGGAATAACTTATAAAGTTCTGCCTCCTCAGAAAGAGGGACAGTATATTCTCAACATAACAGGAGAAGATATCGTTCTGGACGAAATAATATTAAATATTTACGATGTACCGCCTCAGTTACTGGATATAGACATTAAATATTACAGATTTGATACAAACACGGAGGAAGGCAATTCCCTCACAATAGATTTATATGTATCAAAGGACGGTTCACCTTTCAACGGATTATTAAAAATTCTTCTTTTATGTAATAATACTCTCATAGCAACCGTAAGACCTGATATAGAAGAAGGAAGATTTAATTTTAAATTTAACACAAATAATGATACAGGGCCATTTATTTTAAAAGGTGAAGGGGCCGGAACTTTTCAGATGTTTATACCTGCTATAAAAGAAAGAGAAGAAAAACGTATAAATATCGGAAATTCCTTTGAAATTGCTCCTGCAGAATTACCGGGCAGGACAGACAGAGGAATTTTCTATAAAAAGCTTGCAAACACAGGAAGCATTATAGAATTCCAGGAGATCGAAGGAGAAACTGGGAGGATAAAAGTTCTGGATGACCTGAATATCATGCAGATTGCAGTAATCAATCCTGTTGACGGAGAAAGTAAAATATATGATTTTAATAACATATCGAAAAATTCTCTTTTAGAATTTCAGAGTTACTCGCCTTATAGCCTTGTACATATAGGGACATGGACAAATCAGCCATTGGAAACTGTCGGAATAATTATAAGCCCCATGACATTAACTCCTTCTATGAATGTTAATCAGAAAGCAATTCCGGGAGAAGAAGTGGAAGTTATAATTGAAACAGAAGGAATTTCTCGATGTCTCCTTATAGCAACAGATTTAGAAATCCAGGGTTCTCCGATGTTGCGTAAGATTTCCCATGATCTCTATTATAATATTAAGAACAATATAAATCCGGAAGCAGAAGAATCCGGTAAAGATAACATGGATAAATATCATGTAGAACCTCTTATTAAAGACAGAGAAGGAGAAATTATATATTCAGATTTATTCACTATTGACAGAATAGCAAAAAAAGTAATAAAAATGCCTGACAAATCCGGTTTATGTCATATTTACTCTTATATTTTTAAAGGCCTGGATTATAAGATCTTACACAGAACATTGATTATTGAAGAGAATATATTTATAGAATTTGATCTGCCGAAAACTATGAACAGAGACGATAAGATTACAGGTAAAATTTATTTTTCCTATCCCGGAAATGCAGAACTCCTCATCAGCACAGCCAGTGATTATTTTGAAGGTACAGTTTCCGGCACCGGTTCTACGGATTTTGAAGTGGCTCATCCCGGAGAAATAACAGGAGAACTCTCGTCAGGCAACAGACACTGGAAGGTTACCCACAGGATTTCGCCGGGACCTATTGAAAACATTACATATTCAGAGATAACTTTACTGAAAAAAGGAGAAGTAATTGAAGGAGATAATATAACAATATATCCCGGAAATCAATTGCTGCTCAGTTCCATAAAAGCTATCCAGAATTTTTCACTGGAATCATCGGAAGTATTGAGCAGCAAACTTGCTGCAATGGCCATAAAGTATAAACTCCTGTCACACAATGACATAACCGGAGATTTAAAAGAACTGGAAAGAGAAATCAATTCCGGTCTCGATCTACTGAATATATACCTCCATGACGGACTTTTCTCATTGTGGGAAGAAAGTAAGCCTTCAATAGATGTTTCCATAAAGATAATGAGCAATATGAAAAATTTTCTGACCATTCCCTTTCCTCTGGCTCACAGATTAATAGAAAACTGTACAGAAGTTCTTTTAAATAAAGGGGTAAGAAAATATTCTCTCTCCGGTATAAATACCAGATTTATGCCCATGTCAGGTAAAATAGAGACGCCTATATTAAACTATCTCTATGGCCCTCAGTCCGTCAAAGGACAGATGGCAGAAATCATTAAACTCCTTGCGTTAAAAGACGGAGACGGCTATTACTGGAAAGGAGATGACTTCTGGGGAGGTAATCTGGAAGCTACATGTTATGCCATTAAAGTTATGTATCTCTGCAGGGAAGAAGAATTTTTCAATAGAGGTTTAACATTTATTCTGAAACACTTAAAGAATGAAACCCTTAATTCTACATCTGACACCCTTTCATTCATAGAATTATTATCGGAAACTAATCTTACCGGAAGTTACAGGTATCTGGTAAACGGGAAATTAACAACCGATACAGCCATAGTTCATGGTAAAATAGAAGCTCTTGAGAATAGAGTTATAGTAAAAAAAGACAGAGAAAAACAGATAAATTACATGGAAAAAGCAAAAAAGATTCCCTTATCTATTGACGTTGTATCTGACGCTATTGTTGGAGAAGCAATTTCAATAATCATAAAACCCAGGATCAAAACCCTGTGTCCCGTAGCAAAAATATTCCTTCCCGGCAATATGGATCTTCTGGAAATCACACCCGGTATTCAATCCGTTACATTACCGGTAATAACTGACAGCCTGGAAATAAAAGCTCTGGCTGTCAGAAAAGGGACAGGGAAAATACATGTTATGATAGAAGATTTTTATAAACCAGACTATTGTGGATATGGTGAAAGTGTTGATGTTATAACAGGTGAAGAGTGAGTCGTAAAAATGGAAGGGAGAATATTATGAACTTATCACAGAAGACTTCTTTATTTGAGCAA
>CALARM010000413.1 GCA_937888925.1 uncultured Synergistia bacterium
GAATACAGTGAGCAGTTACTTCGTAACAGGGAAAAAGAGGCAGAATTTCGAAAAAAAATAGAAGAAAATCTCAGGAAAAAAGATGATCTGAGAGATAAACTGAAAGAAATAATATTACCGGAAGGATTTTCTGCAGAAATTCAGAATGACCTGAGTCTCACTGAACTTGACGGTATACGACTGGCCTGTGAAAAAGATCTTAAAGGTGTTACAGGTGATACAGATAGTATCAGGCAAAATATAAAGCTTTTACACGGTAATATAGAAAGATTTGAACAATATATAGACGAGTTAAATATAAACAGGTCAGATTTTTCAGATTTTGAGCCATTACATGAGAATGAAATAAAGGATATTGAAAAAGAAATAAGCGAGAAGAACCTGGAAAAAGAGAATTTGCGAAAAGATATAAAAGAACTGGAATTTCAAAACAGGCTTGCAGAAAAGGATAGAGATAATATCAGACAAAATATTCTACAAACCTATAACATGGAACCGGTCATTGATTTCCAGAGGACTGACAGTAAAATAGCAGAAGAACTTGAAGGAAGAATAAAAAGCATTACTTATAAGTTGGAAGAATTGAATAAGAATAAAGAAATTCTGGCAGATAAATCTTCTTTCCTGAAGAAATGCCATGACAGGGCAGAAATTTTTACAGTGTATAATAAACTGAAAGCTATAGATTCAGGAATAGAACCGTATGAAATTCCTTTTGAAAATCTGAAAGAATATTTCGAAGAAAGAACAGATTTTTATAATGATTTTAAAGAGAGCATAGAAGAACAGAAAATATCTGTTCAGAAAGCCTATAATACTCTATCAGGTAATTTCGGGAAATGTAACCAGCAGGCAATATGTAATTTTATATCTTCTATAAATATAGCTTCTTCTGATGATGAATTATACAATATTCACTCTGTGGAAAGGGTTTTTTCTGAATGTATCGCCCTGGTAAACAATTTAAAAAGTATGTGTGAACATAATCTATCCGATATAAACAGGGACAAAGAGCAACTGACAAGAGAGTGTAAAAGAGAGGCAGAAAAATTCTTAAATGAAATCAATTCTATCGACAGCAGATCAGGGATAAATATTACAGGCCACGGCAGTGTGAAAATGATAAAGATAAAACTTGAATATAGCGATGAACAGACCAATCTGGACAGGATGAATCTTTATATAGACAGATGTATTGAAGAAATAAAGAAAGATTATGATGAAAAGGGTTCGGACAGAAATGAAACTTACTCTATGATAAAATCAATGATGTCTTCATTGAAATTACTCGAAGTAATTACTGATATAAACAGATGCAGGGTAGAAGTCTTTAAGCCTCACATCAATCAGACTGTTAAGAGATATGAGCCATGGGAAAATGTATTATTCCTTTCGGGAGGAGAAAAATATACCTGCTTTTTCGCCATGTATATTTCACTGCTTTCATTTATAAGATCGAAAAAAACCTGCCAGGAAAGTTCTTTTGTAATTCTTGCAGATAATCCTTTCGGCAGTACTACGGCAGACCATCTTCTTAAAGTTCTCTTTGGCCTTGTAAGAAAATACAATACCCAGATGATATGCTTTACAGCTTTAAAGGAAACTTCCATATATAATAATTTTGATAATATATACAGTCTGGTTTTAAGAAACACCGTTAACGGAAAACAGAAAATTACTTCGGAATATACCGGGAACAGAATAGAAGATGGATTTATAAATTTTGACCGGCAGTTGAAGTTGTTTTAATAAGATTGAATTAGAATATTCTTTAATATATAGAAGCAACTCATAAAAAAACGCAATCTATTTTGTTCAATATTAGCCGGTATATTTTTTTTATGTTATAATTATGATAGAATTTATAAAGGAGCGGATAATCTTGAGAACTGGACTATCGATGAGCAATAGTGAGATACTGGCTATAAAGGAATTGAAAAAAGTATTATATTCCTCCTTTAATATTATAGATATGAAAATTTTTGGTTCAAAGTCCAGGGGAGAAGGTAATTCTGATTCCGATATAGATTTAATGATTGAAATAGACATCTCTACTGCAGATATAATATCACAGATTTACGATATTACCTTTGATATTAACCTTGCATATGATACTTCTATATCTCCGGTTATATTCAGTAAACTTGAACTGGAAGAAGGGCCAATGTCTGAATCTCCACTTTACAAAGTGATACAAAAAGAAGGAGTCCCCATTTGATTGATAAAGGTAAACAGATACAACTTTCCAGATATCGTCTTGAACAGGCAGAAGAATGTATTGATGAAGCCCTTTATCTGTTTTCCGGCAATAAAAGCCCCCGTTCAATTATCAATCGTCTTTATTATGGCATGTTCTATACAGTTCTTGCTCTTTTGATATTTGAGCCTTATTCATCTTCAAAGCATAGAGGAATTCTGTCTTATTTCAATAAAGAGTTTATAAAAAAAGGAATATTCCCTGTAGAACTGGGTCGTGCTATAAATAAGGCTTTTGAATTGAGGCAGATTGGCGATTATAGAGAATATGTTTCTCTCACATATGATGATGTGACGCCTTTTATTGATAAAGCAAAAGATTTTCTGGAAAAAATCAGGACACATCTGGAAGAAAATGTTTTTAAAACTCCTTAATTTTTTATGAAAAATCTCCCCGCTGGCACCTTTTGTCGGTCTCCTTCCTTTATAATTGTCTGAACCGGGATTTTCGGGATTAAAAGATTTTCAGGATTATGAGAAAGAATTTTTTTCACTATAGTAACCCCTTTTGTTTCAGGGAATCTTTCTCTTTTCCATTTTATGTGCTTTCCCGGAAGATACATTACAAAAACCGGCACTGGCTTATTTACGGAGCATGTGAAGTCAATAGAGCTTTATTCCGTACCGGCCAGTATGCCCATAACTCAAGTTCGGACTTGAATTTGTAACAAATTCAGTCTATACTGGAGGGCTGTGTAAAAAATTAGCTGGTTTAAAAAAAAGCAGTAATAAGAAGAGTAGAAAAGGCAAAAATTTTTAAAAAAGTGTAAAAAAGTGTTGTATTTTATAAGAGTAACTTCCCGAATAATACTTTTTATGCTAATATATTTATAGAATTATTCATTTAAGGAAGTGATAAAATGAGTAAAATAGTTCAGGCAATTTTTGACGGGCAGGTATTAAAGCCGGAAAATCCACTGGATTTAGCACCCAATACCCGTGTAAAATTAATAATTGAATCTGTAGATACAGAGGATAAAAAGCCTCTCTCATTTATTGATACAGCCCTTTCTGTTAAAATAGAAGGTCCTCCTGACTGGTCTGAGAATTTTGACGATTATCTTTATGGAGGATTAAATGTTGATAGCAAATAAAGTTTTCCTGGATTCTTCTTATGTGATAGCAATATGTTCTTTTAATGATCGCCATTATGAAAAAGCAAAATCCATAGCTATAGATATCAAAAAACATAATATTAAATTAATCACTACTCATGCAGTAATTTTAGAAATAGCCAATGCTTTATCAAAAAAAAGATATCGCCATGTTGCTATTCAATTGATTAAGTCGATGGAAAGTGACCCGGATACTACAATTGTTTCATATTCAGAAGATTTATATAAACGAGCCTTTAAACTTTATCAGGAAAGACTGGATAAAGAGTGGGGATTGACAGATTGTATGTCATTTCTTGTTATGAAAGATTATGATTTACATCAGGCATTAACAGCAGATAAATATTTTCAACAGGCAGGTTTTAGTGCTTTATTATTATAATAGATAGATTGGACATATAATTCTAAAAAAAATTAAGACTGGCAGCTTTTGTCGGTCTCCTTCCTTTATAATTGTCTGAACCTGGATTTTCGGGATTATACCATTTAGCTGTCAATTTTAGTATTTTATAAATATCCTGGCTTTGTCTGCCTGGCGCTCCTCCGAAAAAAATCTTAACTGGAACAGCCATATTTGTTAGAGCTTATAACCAAATTACTATCAAGTTTATCGTTATAAATTCCATTACATTGCCTGCCTGGCGCTCCTCCGATCTAAAAATTATTATTCAGAATCAGCTTGATTATAATATGTGCGTATATTATACTTGAAATCGAGATAATAGTTTATTTAAGCTGATATTTCTAATTTACAGGAAATCCGAAATATGAGAATATATTTAGATGTTTGCTGCCTTTGCAGGCCTTTTGACCTGCAAATTAATGATGAGATAAGATTAGAAAGAGAAGCAATTTTGATTTTACTTTCAAGAGTGGAACATCAATTGTTAACTCTTGTGAAAAGTGAAACTATTGAATTCGAGGTAAGTCAAATAGAAAATGACGAAAAAAAATTTAATGTCATGATTGCTTTAACTCTTGCAGGTGACGAAATAATTATAGATGAAAAGATTACTGCGAGAGCCGGTTATTTTGAATCTCAAGGAATTAAATCTTTTGATGCTCTTCATCTTGCATGTGCTGAAAAAGGCAGTGACGTGTTATTTACAGTTGATAAAAAATTTTTAAATGCAACAAAATATATAAAAGATTTAAAAATTACAGTAACTAATCCTGTTGAATTTCTATTAAAGGAGATGACATTATGAATGTTGAGGAAATGACTTTAAATGAAATAAAAGAAAAAGGTTATCTTGCTTTAAAAAAAGAGCTGGGCGTAACAGGTTTTATAAAATTTTTGAGCATTTTCAGCAGGGGAAGCGGTAATTATGTTGAGGACAGAAAAGAAATACAGGACAGATATGATGTAGCTTCACTTGTAAAAGAAATAAAGAAACATAAGATTTCAGAGTAAATTCCTCTATAAAAAATCTCCCCGCCGGCACCTTTTGTCGGTCTCCCTCCTTTATAATTGTCTGAACCGGAATTTTCGGGATTAAAAGATTTTCAGGATTATGAGAAAGAATTTTTTGCACTATAGTAACTCCTTTTATTTCAGGGAATTTTTCTTTTTCTCTTTTATGTGCTTCTTTCCCGGAAGATAAATTACAAAAACCGGAACAGGCTTATTTACGATCACGTGGAAAGCCCACGGACTTTAGCCGTGGGATAGGGTATGTGGGGGGTAAAAATAAAGTTATTGCAATAGTTAATTGTCAGATGTATAGTAATATGGTATAATATTCCTATG
>CALARM010000414.1 GCA_937888925.1 uncultured Synergistia bacterium
TCATGGAGTATCATATTATTTTCTTCTTCTAAAACCATTTTCATATAAATTATTTCTCCTGTTTTATAACTTTATAACATATAATCAGATTATTATACAGGAAAAATCTGACATCATTATGTCATATATTTTACCAATCATATTAATATATTTTTTTACTACATAAAGAGGAAAAAACAAAACATTACGAATTTAATATTATACTTATTTTTTTAATAAAAGCCGATAATATTTTTGGGAGGTGATGGCAGGCAATTTTATAGATAATATCTGACAAAAGTAAAACGGGTAGTAGTTTGTAAAAAAGATCATTAAAATGTTAAGGAGGAATTATTTATGTACAAAATATTAAATATTTTATTTATATTTTTTCTCTGTTTTATAATTCTGACTGGCAGAACCTATTCACAGGATACAGAGGCAGGGACTACTCCTGCCGGACAGACCGGATCCACTGAAGGTGAGAAAAAAACAGAAGAAAAAACTGAGAAAAAAACTGAGAAAACTGAAACAAAAGCAGAAGAACTTCAGATAGCCATGGAGGTTCTGAATATAAGTAAATTTGATCTGGCTTCAGGAAAGTACAGCGCAGAACTCGGTATATATGTATGGTTCGCCCAGCTCGATCTTCCGGCAGAAATTGACTATGACGTTTTTGAAAATGAAATACTGGGAAAGATAAAAACAGATTACAAAAAAGAACTGGAACAGTATTATGAATATGACGAGCAGACTTATATGTATGTCATGAAAGAAGATGCCACTGAAGAAGAACAAATGGCAGCCTATGAAATCATAAAATCATCAGGTTATTATGAAAATAATCTGCCTTTTGAACTGGTAAACGGTAAGATAGAAAAAAATGACAAAACAGACAAACCTAAAATTGAAAGGATTGAAGATCCTGAAGATCCTACATTTGTCTATTATAAATTAACAGCAGAAATGTCATCAAAACTCGACTTCAAAAATTTCCCCTTTGACACTCAGAAATTACCCATAAAACTGGCCAGCCCCTATATACTGTCTTATGTAGTATATAAACCTCTTGATGGAGTTACTTTATTACCTGACTCAATTGAATATTCATTATTTGAAAGCCAGGTATTAAATAAGCTGACCGGTGATAATAAAGATACAGTTTTAAAGTCCTATCAGGCAAACAGTGAAAAAACTGCCTATGAAATAAAAGATGATGTCTCAAAAGAAGACGAGAAAAAGATAAAAGGTATATTTAATTCCATAGGTTTTAATTCCCTTATTTCGTCAGGCGTAAAAATTCCGGGATGGACCATTAAAGAAGGAGAGCCGAAATATGGTGTAGATTCATATATGAAAGAAAAATTTTCTACCTTTACCTTTCCTATGACTATTACCCGTAATCGTCTTCCTGCCTTCATGAAGGTGCTTGTGCCTTTATTTATACTTATGCTTGCTTCCTTTGCAACATTAATTGTAGGCGTCAGTGTTATAGGTAACAGATATACCATTACTGCAGGTATGTTGCTTGCATGTGCTATGTTGCATTTGAATGCAACTTCATCTCTTCCTCAGACAGGTTATCTTACTCTGGCAGATAAAATCTTCATATCCAGCTATTTAAGTATTTTCCTGAATGTTGCATCAAGCGTTATAATGATATTTTTCAATGAGAGAAAACAGGAAAAGAATGTCAAGATGGCATATAGTACCGCTTTATGGCTTATCCCGGTACTGACAGTGGTACTCTATTTACTTGTTTTCGTTCACGTATTATAATTATGTCGTGAGTTGTGAGCCGTGAGTGGAAGGAGTCTATTCACGACTCACAATTTCCCCGTACATCTCCACAAGTTTTCTCCCTTTTTCTTTTAATTCATGCCTTAAATAATCAGGTTCCATTACTTCCGCATCACTTCCGAAGCTCAATAGCATGCCCATTAACCATTCATCATAAGGATGTTCTATTCTGACAATTATGAAGCCGTCTTCCTGTAACTCAATATATTCTCTACCAAAATAATCTTCTACTCTTACCAGTAATTTTCTGTCAAAACGTAAACGAAGATTAATTTTTGGTATTTTGTCAAACCATACTTCATTCCATGAGAAATCCTTCGGATCTTTCCTTCTTATAAATTTCTGCTCAAGTAGAATTATATTTTTTATCCTGGAAAGGCGAAAGACACGAAAATCGTTTCTCATAAGACAATATCCGTAAAGATACCATATATATCCTTTTACAATCAAAGCCACCGGTTCTACATTACGCTCCGTATGTTCTCCCTTTACATTCGAATAGGAAAAGGAAATAATCTTCTTTTCTTTTATGGCTCTGTCAATAGCTTCAAAAGATTCTTTTCCTGTCTTGCAGGTATCCCACGGATGAAAATCTATAATAATATGCTCGTTTTCTTTATTTAAAACTTCCAGTTCTCTGGGAGGTATTAAATTCTTAATTTTTTCCAGAAGATAATCGAGCCTTTTATCACTTACAGTTCCTTTTATACCTGTAAGTGCCGTAATTATCATATTAAAATCATTTACAGTGAGGATATTTCTGTCTATTTTATAGGTATCCATAATACCGAAGCCGCCGTTACGGCCCTGAAAGGATACAACAGGAATCCCTGATTGATTGATTGTTTCTATATCGCGATAGATTGTTCTTTCCGTTACTTCAAAGTAATCTGCCAGCTCTTTCGCAGTCATTTTTTCCTGGTTGAGAAGCAGCACAATCAAAGCAAGAAGTCTTTCAAGTTTCATAAATCAGTTATCAGCAATATTCCTTTCCTGATTACCGCTCCAGATAAGTTCGTAACCATTTTATCAGCTTCTGCCTGACAGGCTCTTACGAAGAAAAATAATTTGCCTTATATCATTTGTTTTACAGACAATAAATTAACCCTTATTTGATTTTTTATACTATAGAAAAAACGAATTTTTCTTCTCCAGAGCCTGCCAGGCAGAAGCTTTTTACGGGTACCCTTTTACCTGTTACGGTACTAAGCATATAAATTATATGTCAAAAAGTCAAAATCCATCTTTGAACTTCTCATATCTCCCGGCCTGTAGGTAACTTCAATAATAAACGGCACATTGAAATGTTCTACCTTTTCCACAAGTTTCCTGTCTCTGTTAACAGGTCTGTGTTCTTTCCCGTCTACGTAATTACTTATATGTATTTCAGACAATCTACCGTTATCTCCGAGCCAGGACACAAGGTAATCAAGATGTTCATACGAATGGGTCAGAGCATGGGTAACATCCAGGACAATCATAGTATCTTCAAAATCATATAGTAATCTGTCATAATCTTTAACTGTCAGTCCCTTACCTTTTCCGAGTATTTCAAAACTGACTTTAATCCCGGATGAACAGAGAAGGGAAATGACAGAAAAATCTTCTATTCTGTTCGGATGTATAACAAGGTGTTTTACAGAGACTTTTTTGCAAAAAGAAAGAACATCTTTCAGAAAATCTTCTGTTTCCCTGTTGTTTTTATATGTAAATCTGAAAGGAAGATGAAGGGAAAGATACTCAAGAGAAGCAAGATATTTAAGACTTTCTTCATTTAAATGACTGTTATAGAAATCATCACTGTAAGCAAAAGTCAATTCTACGGATTTACAATGAATATCCTTAAGATAGGCAATTATTTCATCAATATTCCAGTGCCATTTATAAAAACATCCTGTGGCAAAAGCTACTGTTTTCATATAGTACCTCTATATATATTATCAGCATTTTTTTCAAAAAATAAAGGGATAAAAATCTTTTTTTTAAGCATCCAGAAATACACGCCACCAGACACGGTACACTCATTATTAAAGATATTAAGGATCTGTCAGGAAATACCGTTTACATCGTGACGTGTAACGGGAGGATACTAAGCATAAATAATACATATATGCTCCAGTGACAGGTAATGCGCAGAAAAAGAAGTCATATATAAAGAAATATATATATAGATTGAGTAAGAAGGAATTTACCGGCAGGAAAACACTTTAATATAGAGAATTATAATGCAGTAACAGTAAAAAACTAGAAGATGTTCTAATCTTCTAGTTTTAATTTTGCATAATCAGGAGTA
>CALARM010000415.1 GCA_937888925.1 uncultured Synergistia bacterium
AACAGCTTGATCATATCGGAATAAGCTATAAAACAGGAGTTGGTAAAACCGGTATAGCAGGCCTGATTGAAGGTAAAGCCGGTAAAGGAAAATGTATCGGTCTTCGTGCCGATATGGATGCTCTTCCTCTGACAGATCAGAAAGATGTATCTTATGCTTCTAAAAAACCCGGTATTATGCATGCCTGCGGACATGACAGTCATGTAGCAATGCTCCTGGGAGCAGCGAGAATTCTCAACGATCTTAAAGAAGAATTTTCCGGTTCCGTAAAACTTGTTTTTCAGCCTGCAGAAGAATGTATCGGAGGAGCACTTCCTATGATAAAAGACGGGGTGATGGAAAATCCATCCGTAGATTCTATGATAGGACTTCATATAGATTCTTCTACGAAAAGTGGTGTAGTGATGCTTCTTAAAGGCCCATGTCATGCCGCTCAGAATGATTTTGAAATTATCGTAACAGGGAGAGGCGGTCATGCCGCGGTGCCTCATAAATCAGTAGATACAATCCTTATTGCCTCGAAAATCGTTGTGGAGCTACACCATATTGTTTCCCGTCATATAGACCCGCTTGAACCTGCAGTTCTTACAGTTGGCATTATAGAAGGAGGAACAAAGAGTAATATTATACCTGATAGAGTGTTTTTAAAAGGCACTATCCGCTATTTAAATGATACAGTAGGAGAAGACCTCCGTTACTGGCTTGAGAAAATCGCCAAAGCTACTGCGGAAATGTCGGGCGGAGAATGTTCCGTACGTTTTATCCCCGGATACATCGTGGGAATAAATGATGAAACATTAACGGATAAAGTATGGAACTATCTTGAAGATTTTCTGCCTGAAGGTTATCTGCACAGAGAAAAACATCCCATTATGGGGTCGGAAGATTTTTCCTATTTTGCAAATAAAGTTCCTTCCGTATTTATGGGTCTCGGAGGCAGGGGAGAGGGAGAGAATACTGCCTATCCCCACCATCATCCGAAATTTGATTTTGATGAGAAAGCCATGGCTCACGGAGCAGCAGCACTTGCAAGGGTTGCTGTTGAGTTTTTAAATGAACAGGAAAAACTTTATAAAACGATGTCAGAAGCTTCGAAAGATCCTCTTTTTATGAAGGATCTGGACGACAGTATGAGGGATACCTCTAAAGGCCTCTCAAAAATTCCGGAATAATAGATAAATCTTCATTTATATGTTCCAGAGTGTAATCGATATCAGAAAGTAAATTTTCCTTGTCTTTCGGAAAGCGGCCCTTTAAAGGAAGATAGTTGGATGCATGGTCGGAACGGAAGATTGTTCCTTTCAGTTCCAGATTTTGTATTATTAATCTTAATTCCTTTAACATATCTTCTGCTTCAATGAGTTTAAAGGTACCCTTTCTGTAATCCTCATAAAGGGGTGTTCCGGGAACAGGCATAAGAGTCAGAGCAGAAAGATATTTCGGATTCATTCTGTTAAGCGCATCTGCAGTTTTGAGGGCATGTTCTTTTGAATATACATCTCCTCCGAGACCGAGCAGTATTATTACGGACATCTTTATATCACATTCCTGTGCTTTTATGACACAATTTATCATTTCTTCTGCTGTAAAACCTTTATTTACCGATTTTAATATATCTTCACTGCCGCTTTCCAGTCCGAGATATGATATAGAGAGTTTCAGCTTTTTTAATTCTCCGAGTTCTTCATTGCTTTTACTCAAAATACCATGAGGATTTGCATATATGCCGATCCTTTGAAGATGTTGAAAAGCTTTATTCAAATGTTCCAGTACAGAGAATAAAAAATCCGTTTTTAATATGAATGCATCTCCGTCTGCAAGGAAAACCCTTCTTATCCAGGGCATTACCTTTGATGCATCTCTTATATCCTCAAGGATTTCTTTCATGGGCCTTATAGAAAAATGTTTTTTTCTGTACATGCCGCAGAAAGAACATCTGTTATGACTGCATCCGTAAGTAATCTGAAGTATGTAGCTGTCTCCTTCCGAAGGAGGTCTGAATACCGGTTCTATATATCTCACTTTATTTTTTCCTCCTTGAGTCCATAGAATGGATCTGCATATTATAACAGATTTTGAGAGAACTGTTCAAGGACTTTCTGCTATATTGATTACCTCTCTGGCTTCCTGCAGAATTCTATCCCATTTTCCTGTTTCATAATCAGGCAATTTTTCGCCTATGATGTTTCTTGCTTCTTCCAGAGCTTCTATCATTTT
>CALARM010000416.1 GCA_937888925.1 uncultured Synergistia bacterium
TGTAACAGGTTCGATTCCTGTAGCAAAACCACAATCAGCAACTTTAACTCGCATATCTTCTCTGTTTTATTTAGATGAATTTTACCTTTGCCTGATGCCTCCTGGGGATTCTTTTATATTCATATTTAGGATATCCGAACATCATTGCACCGTAGACCTTATGGCCTTCCGGCAGTTTCAGATAATCTGCAATGGGAGAATATTTATCTGATACAAGCATAAAAATACCTGCCCAGCAGGTGCCCATACCGAAACTGTTTGCAGCGAGATCAAAATAGGTAATTCCAATGGTGCAGTCTACATAGGGAATGAAACCTTCGATATTTGCATGGGCTATAATAACATGAGGCGCTCCCCTGAATACAATATCATTTTCCGCCGTGTGAAATTCCGCCATCTTGCCGTATCTATCCAGACCGGTCATCCCCTGCGCCGTAAGATCTGCCAGATACCGTGTTTCTTTTCTGGTTTTAGTTATAATCCAGTGGAGAGGTTCTATATTTCTTGCACTTGGAGCATATCTGGTAATATCCATAAGCTCTGCAATTACTTCTTCCTTTACCTCTGTGTCTTTATACTGCCTCATGGAACGATTGGATTTTAAAAACTGCCCTATCTGTTCTTTATTTACATTCAATTTTTTATCTATCGGTACAAGCTGACCCGGTTGTACAGAGGGAAGAGTTATGGCTTCAACAGGACATATACTCATACAGTGTCCGCATTTTATACATTTAATCTCTGCATCTTCTACAGTTGTGATGACTTCACCTTTAGTAAAAATCCCTGCAGGACATTCCAGAACACACATACCGCATAAGGTACACTTTTCCTGAGAAACTCTTATAATTGACATGATTTTAGACTCCTTATTTTATAGATTTTTTTATTCTTTCCATTTCTTCTGCATATTTTTTTGCTTCACTGTAATTCCCCTGTCTCTCACAGGAATCCCTCAGCAAATCCAGAGCTTGCAGATCAGAGGGGTGTAATTCTACTGCTTTTTTAAAATTTTCATAAGCTTTTTCATATTTTTTTAACACATAAAAGACCATACCTTTATACCTGTAAGAAGGACCGTATACATTATTCAGTTCTATTGCTTTATCAAAGACTGCCATTGCTTCTTTATAGGTACTGTTATAGTCCAGCAGTTCTTCTTTCTGAAGAAGCCCTCCTTTATCTTTTAGAAATTCTTCTGTTTTCTCTGTAATATAATTTTTTTGCCTTTCTCTATTACCTTTTTCATACAGGGCAAGTCCTTTATTTAGCAAGATTTCTACATTGTCAGCGTCAACATTCAGGGCTTTAGTATAATATTCTACAGCTTTATCAAATATATCAGGGTTTGTAAGAGTATTTTTTGTTTTTTCCCGTTTGTAAAGAGCCATACCCATATTATTTAAAGCATCCATGCAGTCAGGTTTTATGGAAATAGCTTTGTTAAGATATTTAATCGCTTCTTCGTAGTCACTGTGAACTGTTAATGCTCTACCATATACAGACAAAACTTCAGGAGAATCTGGCTCTGTTTTTAACGCTTCATCCAGGAATTTTTTTCCTTCTTCATATTTATTTTTATATGTAAGGACAAGTCCTTTACATGCCAGAACATATGCCTCATATTTTTTTGAAGTGATTTTATTGAAACATTCCTGTGCATTATCATATTGTTCAAGGTTTATAAAGGTAAGGCCTTTTTCTATGGATGCTTCAGTTTTTAAAGATTTATTGAAATATTTTACAGCCTTTTCATAATTACATTTTTTCATTTCCTCCATACCTTTTTTGTAATTACTAAGGGAAGAGATAGATGAAGCCAGGTAGATAAGCAAAAATATGATTATTGAAGCGATTATAATTTTATTTTTTATGTTTCCTTTCTTTTTACCATTCTCTTCTTTTAACTTTTCCTCATGTTTATTCATAACATGTAATGTTTTTGTTTCTGGCTGAATTTCAGAAGCAACAGACCTTTCAGCAAGCTTCGATGAATTTGCTAAATCTTCTATCGCTTGTTTCATTTCTTTAGCAGAAGTGTAGCGTTCTTCTATATTCAGTGAAAGAGCTTTCATTACAACAACAGAAAGACCTTCAGATATTTCCGGTTTTATTTCCTTTATATTTTTGAATGAATAAGGACCGACAGGTATGTTACCTGTAAGAAGTGCATGGATCGTGCCTCCAAGGCAATATAGATCAGTTCTCGGTTCAGGTTTTCCTTCGAATAGTTCAGGAGGTGCAAAGGCAGGTGTCCCTATAGAGGTTTTGGTAGTCTGACTTCCGGGGTTTACCGTTCTTGCAAGGCCAAAGTCTACAAGCATTATCCTGTTATCTGATGATTGAAGCATAAGATTGGCAGGTTTCATATCTCTGTATATTACAGGAGGGTTCTGACAGTGGAGATAGTCAAGAACATCCAGTATCTCTTTTGTCCATCCTATTACTGTATTTTCCGGAAGTCCCAGTCCTTTTGTTTCTTCTATAATAGTGTCCAGATCCTTGCCTTCTATGTAGTTCATTACAAGATAATAACGAGAGCCTTCTATAAAATAATCCTTTACCCCGGGAAGAGAGGCATGTCTGAGGTTGTAAAGTATTTCCGCTTCTTCTCTGAACCTCTTTATGAAATACTCAGGGTCTTCTCCTGAACCTGATAGATCAAGCATTTCTTTCACTGCACATCTCGTATTGTTAAATCTCGTATCATGTGCTTCGTAAACTGAGCCCATGCCACCGGATTTTATGAGCTTTTTTATTTCGTAACGATTATCCAGAACTGTGCCTGATTGCAGCGTCCCGTCCGGACAGGTAGCTACTACTTCTACGCCACAGCCTTTACAGAATTTTGAAGAGTTCTCATTTTTATGTCCGCATTTGTTACAAAAGACTGCCATATAAATTTCTTTCTTAAGTGGATTTTTTATAAAAATTATAATTCAGATGATACAAAACTCCCCCGGGCTTTTTGCCCGGGGGAGTTTTTATACAGAAATCTAAAATTCCTGGGGTAATTCCTTTATCTGCGCATAGGTAAATACGGGGCCATGTTTACACACATAAATATGACCTATGTTGCATCTGCCGCATTTCCCTATACCGCATTTCA
>CALARM010000417.1 GCA_937888925.1 uncultured Synergistia bacterium
TCCTTCATTCTGACATGGTCACGGGTTTCTAAAAACATCAATACATTTAATTGAGATAAACTCATATTCTTTAAATTACTGGCACTTCCGACAAGGCCTTTTAAAAGGAATCTTTGTAGTTTATCATGACCTGATGCGATAGTCGTAATTATTTCTTCAGCCAGATATTTCTTTGATTGTTCCATATAACTTCACCTCTTCTCACATCGTAAATTAATACATGACAGCTTCCCAGAAATTGCTGTCAGGAGGTTCATAAATATAAATCTCTTCTTTATCCACAAAATTATTTATGTCATAGTCAAGAGAATCTTTATATTTATAGCAATAACTTATTTTATATAAAGTTTTCTCAAATCCTGCTTCAAGATCTATTTCCATGTTAAATCCGTCAAATATTAACCCTGGCTGAGAACCATTTTTAAATTTCCTGTAAACAGGTCTGCCTTTTTCATGGCCCGGTTCTCCTCTCAAATTATACCATAAAGTATTATTATCAGGTTTTTTATCAACAGTAAAACCATATGATATTCTTCCTGGTATTACATAACCATCAATACTGAATTTAACATTCTTTTTTATGAGTTTATCAAAGGGTACGAATATCTGAGCATACATAATAAAACCTCTATGCTTTCATTAGAATTTAAAATATTTAGTCTTTAAAATATTTAGAATATCTAACTAATTTTAATAAACATATCATAAAAAATTAATTCTGTCAAGTTATTTTTAGATATTGCCTGAAATACAGCTAAATGATATGATAGATTTAGATAAATTATGGAGCGTGACCTTTATGGCAGAGGCATTAAAAAGAGAAAAAAATATTTATACATACAGTGATTATGCCTTATGGCCTGATGAAGAGAGATGGGAAATAATTCAGGGAGAAGCTTATAGTATGGCACCGGGTGCAAGTGATATCCACCAGGATACATCAGGTGAACTGTATCTGGAATTTGGCAATTATCTGAGAGGTAAAAAATGCAGAGTTTATCATCCGCCTTTTGACGTAATACTACCGGAAGAAGGAGAAACATTTGAAAATGCTTCCAATATAGTTCAACCTGATATAACTGTCATATGCGATAAGAATAAAATAACAAAAAAAGGCTGCTTCGGAGCTCCAGATCTCATTATAGAGATATTGTCACCATCATCTGCAAGAAGAGATACAAAGGATAAAAGGAGACTGTATCAAAAATTCGGTGTAAAGGAATACTGGATAGCAGATCCTGTACATAAAAAAGTAGATGTATACATGCTCGGCGAAGATGGAAAATATAAATTTCCTGACATATATGCAGGAGACGATAAAATAAAAGTAGGCATATTCAATAATGAACTGGAAATAGATCTGGCTGTTATATTTCCAGATCATAAGTAATAAAACATAACTTCTATCCGAGGGCCACATCGAGAATCATCATAACTGTAAAACCTATCATAAGTCCTACAGTAGCTATATCTCCGTTTCCACTCTGATTGTATTCAGGTACCACTTCTTCCACAACAACATATATCATGGCTCCGGCAGCAAAAGCCAGTGCGTAGGGAAGTATGGGAGTGGCAAAAATTACCATTGCTGCACCTATAACACCTGCTATCGGTTCAACTACTGCAGATAACTGTCCGTAAAAAAAACATTTCCATTGAGAAAGAACTTCCCGTCTGAGTGGCATGGAAACAGCCATACCTTCAGGAAAATTCTGAAGTCCAATACCTATGGCAAGAGCCACTGCTCCTGCAAGAGTAGCAGAAGGATAACCTGCCGCAGCAGCTCCGAAAGCAACACCAACGGCAAGACCTTCCGGTATATTATGAATGGTTATGGCAAGTATGAGAAGTGTTGTCCTCTGCCAGGGAGTTTTGATACCTTCACTTTTTGACGTTTCCAGTCCTCTGTGTAGATGAGGAAGGATCATATCGATTATGCGCAGTACAATACCTCCAAGTATAAATCCCACAGCAGCAGGTACCCAGGCAGGTAAAGATTTCCCTTCTGACATTTCAATAGCAGGTGCAAGTAAAGACCAGTAACTTGCAGCAATCATAACACCTCCGGCAAAACCGAGCATAACATCAAGAAATTTTCTGCTCATCTCTTTTGCAGTAAATACTGCTGCAGCCCCAAGGGCAGTTACAAACCAGGTAAAGGTCGTTGCCAGCAAAGCCTGTATTACAGGTGGCAAATCTTTAAATACTTCCAACAAAGTTTCACCCCTATTCAAATAAACTTTTATTGTTATATATTCTTAACTTTTGCCATAATCCTGCAACAGGTAAACTTATAGTTTATTATTAAATATGTCTGTTAAATCCGAAATTCCATAATTATACCGGAAGAAGTGCCTGTTACAAAGGATTTGTCATCAGGAGAAAAAACTGCTGAAAGAAATCTCTCTCCTGATATTTTTATTTTAATTGTATCAATAAGTTCAAGGTTTTCTCTATTCCATATCTTTATAAACTGTCCCAGAATTGTTACAAATATTTTATTATCAGGTGAGAGCAATAATTTTGTTGCTCCTTCATTTATTTCCTTCAGAGTTTCTCCTTTATCCAGAGACCATAAAAGAATCTCTCTATCTGTAGCGGAAAAGAGATATTTTTCGTCAGATGTAAAGGATAGAACAGTAATTGACCCGCTTCCATAAGAAGGTTTATTCCAGAATAAATCTTTTATTTTTTCTTTTTTTTCAAGATCCCATATGGCTATTTTCTTCTCCCCGTCGGCAGATGCAACAAATCTGTCTCCCGGAGAAAAGGAAAGAGACGTAATATGAGATTTTCCGGGAGGAAATTTATAAAATTCTTCTCCTTTTTCATTATCCCACAGGGAGAAAGAATAATCATTATGTGCCGCAAGAGTCATCTTTCCATCGGTAGAAAAATCGATATTTATCGAATTATAAGGAAAACCTGCAGCTTTTCCCGATATAAAAGATTTTATTTCTTTCCCGTCTGATATGTCTCTTATTTTTACCATACCGCCTCTATAACCTGCAATAAACCTTCTATCAGGCAAAAATTTTATGTGTTTAATTATTTCTTCTTTATGATGCCATATTTTTTCATTCCACGAAGAGAGTTTAAGAGTAAAATCTTCATGACCTGAAAGTATATATTCACCGTTAAAAGCAATGGAGCTGACAGGAGAAAGTTTCTCATGACTCCAGAGATTTTTTTTCTCAAAAAGAGACCATAATTGGACAGTTTCAGTCCAGGTAAAGAAAAAATTGCCATCAGACGATAAAGCACCGGAAGGACAGAAGCATATTCTTCCTTTTATATCCATTCCGTTCATATCCTGAATGTTCAGTCCATTCTGAAAAAACACTTTTCCTCCCGTAATTTCTCCTGATGGCTGAAAAAATGCCATATTAGCTCCGTTAAAACTGTTGATTTCTTCGCCATTACAGAGCCAGACATTCAATAAACTTCCTTCACAACTTCTTCTTTCTCCCGTCCATGAAAGAATATATGTGCCGTCATGTGTAAAAATAACTGCAGGGCCGTTGTTTTCGTGACTTTTTCTGCTCCACATCAAATCTCCTGTACCAGTGTTACGTAATTCTACTGTTCCGTAATTTTCATTATTGTCTGCAGGCCCGTATCGCCCTGCAGCAATAAACATTCCGTCAGGTGAAAAAGAAAGAGATGTAACATCACTGCCTTCTGTTTCAACAGACCATATTTCTTTACCGTTGGAAAAATCCCATAATTTTAAAGTTCCATCTTCTTCTCCCCCGCCTGTAAGGACATATTTCCCGTCAGGTGAAAAGGCAATGGAAGAAACCCTGTAATGACCTTTAAGAGTGTAAACTTCTTTACATGTCTCCACATTCCATACTTTTGCCGTAGAACCTTCTGCTCCACTATCACAGCCGGAAGCAAGATATTTATTATCAGGAGAAAAAGAAAGACATAAAATACCATCTTTATGGCCTTTCAGAGTAACAATTTCTTCTCCCCTATGGCTTTTATAAAGTTTTATCGTTTTATCAAGACTTCCTGAAGCAACACTCATGCCGTCAGGAGAAAAAGCTGCACATGTGACAGGTTTAGTGTGTTTTTTATCATAAGTGCCGATTATATTTTTTACTATGGCTATTTTTGATTCAAAAAATTTTCTTTTCATAAATATTTTCCTCCAGAACATTAAAATCAATAATTTTCCGGCTTTACATCTGTAGTCAAAACAGTTCTTTCAAATATATCTTTTCCGTTTTCATCTGTACCTGTTTTTATTCTAGTATCGACTGTAATATGAACAATAGGCATTCCGTAATAAATTGTTGAAGGATTATATAAATCAAATTCAATATTATATATATCCCTCGCTATTTTCCTGTCATTACTTATAGTGCCGGAAGGAACAGTGCAGGAAGGAGGACAGTTCAGAGGATAGGCAGGAGTCAGGAAATCTATGAGTTTAATGTCAGGTAAGGCATCGGGATAAAGAGGATTTTTTGGATGATCTGTTACTGTAATGACTCTTCTGTATAATTCTTTTTTCCCGATACCTTTAAAATAAACTACATATCTTTTCCATCGCAGTTTCCCTTCATACATAGATGTAGAGCCTGAAGCATCATCACTGTCTCTGGAGGTAGGAAAAGAAATGGCATCCCACAGCTCAGACGGATCTCCGCTGTTCCAGTAGCTCTTCAGAACATTTACTCCAGGAAGATAACTTTCCTTTAATTCCCTGCAGAGTCTGTCTAGAGAAAGTTTTGCTTCCTGCTGTGCCATAAGTTTATATCTTGATCTGTTAAAAATCTTCATTGATTGAATACATATAATACCTGTAGCAGAAAGTAAAATGGAAAAAAGAAATATGGCTATCATTAGCTCTATTACTGTCATAGCAGATTTAGAACTGGTATGAAAAGTTATATTGGATCTATAAAATAATCTCTCAATAAAAAATTTCATAATTCTTCCCATGAATATACTGTAAGGACAGGTTTTACAGTAATTTCTCCTGATAAACCATTATAAAGTTCGGGACAGTATATTATAGATGAGCTATTTTTTAATATAATATTACCTTCATGCCCCGGAGGAGATGAAGGACTTGACTTTGCAATAACACTTCCAATGATTGATATGGGGCTTATAACACTTTCAGCAACAAAATTGCCATGAGTAAATATAAGGCCTATAAGAAAAGCATTGTTACTTGCATTGTAAACAGTAGGATTTCTTTTAAAACCTTCCCAGGATTTATAAAAGAAAGAACAGGTAAAATCATGGGTTGCCCACTTCATACTGTTATAGGCAGAAGGACTGGAAAACCAGTCTTTTATCTCATCAGGTACAGGTTTTAACCCGTAGTCTGTAAGGTCCACTCCTGAGGTACCGGAAAGAATATCCTGTCCCGGTGCACCCAGTTCAATGGGAATATCCCCGCCGGCACTGTTATCTTTATACCATTTCCATGCAGGATTAATACCCTGATTGGTAGATTCTGAAATCTTTAACATATTAAAAACATCACATATTTTAGAACTGTCCTGAGGGGCAGAACGGATCCATTCATCAACATCTGTGCCTGCAGAATCTATATCGGTAGTATGGTTGGTAATCTTTATATCTCCTTCTGTAAAAAAACTGATAAAACTTCTATATTGTAAATCATATTCATCAATCCAGTAGCTCAAGTCTGCCATCAACAAAGAAAGACCGTAAGGTTTCAGAGGATCTGTCGATGTTGTATCATTTACATATCCCGCCACAAAGACACGGGAATTATTTACCCCACTTATCTCACCGTTTATAATCAATATACCATTTACAAAAATATTACAGTTATCCAGATATATATCTGCATCACCGCCATCTATAAAAAGACTGCCATTTACAAAAATATTTTTATTCTGTATGTAGGGGTACGTTCCTCCGAGTGTCATATAATATTCCTCATCATCCTCTATAGATGGAGTATAAGAAAAAGAGGGACGGCTTATATGGCCGATGGAAAGCCCTGAAGAGCGTATAGTTACTGTAATATTTGGATCTATAAGATGATAATTTGTTTCATTAAGACGAAAATAGCTGTCAGGTTCAGAAGGGATACCATCTGTAAGATTTGGATCTCCTATATTCCAGTCAGGAAGATTAATATTTTTATTGCAATTTTCTTCTATAAACCTCCGGTCTATAATAGAAGTCCCTCATGTATCAACTACAGGACCATCACTGGAAAGAATACTTCCGTTAAGTATACGGGCAGAACTCAGATTTTCATAATTAATTCCTCCTTTTGCATAAAAAGAGCCCGATCTGGGACGAAAGGTAGCTATGTCCTGAATGCCGTTCATGAGAAAATGTCCGTCCTCTATTGTTATTACACCATCTGCTCCTGCTCCGCATTCCATATATTTAACTGTACTTTTGACAGTTCTTTTAAATCCCCCATATTCACCCTGTGCCACAATAACTGCACTTTCTCCATAAACCTCTGTACCTACAAGGGATGAATAGAAAGATGGACCTGATGCTACAGTACAGTTATGAGGATTATTCAGATTATTTACATAGGCAACTCTGAATCTCCCTGCCATTCCGTTCATACCTGTCAGTTCATAATTATTATCAGCAAAGGAAAGAGAAGGAGGAGGTGGTATAGAAGAGGGAGAAAAGGGCGTTAAAATTGCTCCCTGAGAATATATATCATACATGGCATATACACAGGCAGAGGTGGCAAGATTTAAAGCATGAAATCTTGCTGCAACGCTCGATGTTGTATGGAGATTACCTGTAGATAAAACTACAACAGCAAGAGATATTATAAGTAAAATTACCATTATTGAAAGGGTTGTAATTAAAGCCATACCTTCAGAAGAATTTTTTTTAAGAATTTCCATACTTTTCTCTCCTTTTCATCTACCATGGATCTGATTTTGTCCTTCCGATAAAACCTTCAAATGTAACAAATCTCAGAGCAGTTCCGGCACCTGAAGCATTTTTTTCTTTCCAGTAAACTTTAACTGTCATATGTTTTATTTCATTTATGTTAAAACCATTATTCCATGCTTTTATTTCCACAACAGGAGTAAAGGTTACTTCTTTTAACAGTTGAGGTTCAAGAGGTTCAAGTATATCATTTGGATAACCGTCCTGATTGAGATCATAATAGGGAGGTGACATTATTGTTCCATGAGGATTGGCTCTGTGATAGAAATCGGCACTTACACCTGTAGCCCCCATATAGGCAGTATCTCCACCCGGAAGGTCTGATGTAATAGCACTGTGATGTACAAATTTTCCTATTTGATTTATATCATTTGAAGTTTTTCTATCAGGATAATAATAGTTACTTTTTACAGGATCTGCTATACCGGGATAAAATGGAATCATATGAAAATTCCCTTTGTATGCTTCAAACTGTGCCATAGCTATATTTAAAGCAACAGAATAATTTTCCCCTTTTTTTATTACCATGAGTCCCTGAGCCATTACACCGAAGACAATTATTATAGCAGAAACCAGGATGCCAAGAGAAAGCAGTATCTCCAGTAAAGACATTGCTTTAGTAGGATAAAAAAATAACACCTTTCTCATTTTTTATTTCTTTCTTAATAAAAAAAATCTCATTATTTATATTATAACATAATCATGAGAGGTAGGTAAAACTATATTTTATATAAGATTTCATCTATTTACACTCTTCTATGGTTACAATCGCGACGCGTAATGCGTAACGCGTGACGCGAGGACAAGAACCATAATTTGCCGGAGTTATTTTCTTACAGTCTCTAAGTTGCCAGAGAATATAACACCTTAAACATTGAAAAAGGATCACACAGAATATTGGTATAAGCAGCATTGGCAAGGGGACAGAAACACTCCGCTTTTTTTATACTTTCTCTTATAATTTTTGCTTTATCGCTGTGCCATATCTTTTTAAAATCATAACGTTCCTCCCTGAGATTTCCCATAGAATCTCCCCTGACACAGCATGGCCACACATGTCCGTCAGGAGAAATCTGGGCAGAAACAAGTCCCGAATAGCATGGAATTATCTGTT
>CALARM010000418.1 GCA_937888925.1 uncultured Synergistia bacterium
TGGCAGATATAATAATCCAATGAAACAGTGTCCCTTTTGCGGTGAAGCTATAATGGCAAATGCCGTAAAGTGTAGATTCTGTCAGGAATTTCTGGATAATGTTTCTCCTCAGACAAAACCCTGTATGTTCTGTGGAGAAAATCTGGATATTAATGCCACTGTATGTGATTACTGCGGAGAGTCTCTGATTTCTTCCGGTGCCAGACAGGGCAGACCTGCAGCACCTCAAATACAGACCGGTTATGAGACACCTTCTGAACCGTTGGAAGAGAATGAACAGCAGAGTGGCTTCAGCACCTATAGATTACCTCCTGTTGGAGATGATTTTTTCCCCTATGAAGATCAGCCTCCTGCTGTAGAGATATGTAATTGTTGTGGTGAGCAGCTTTTGAGCATTGAAGACGGATCGTGCCCTTTCTGTGGTAATGTTTTTGCCGATACTATGGCAAAAAAACCTCCTTCTCCTTCCGGTAAAGAATGTCCTTTTTGCGGAGAAATAAATGGCCCTTCTTCTATCAGATGTTCAGCCTGCGGAGAAATAATGAAAATTTCCCTGGGTGCCAGAGGTGTTTCCACGAAAGCAACATTACCTTACTCTGATGGCATCAGAAGTGGTTCCCCGAAAGCAACATTACCTTATTCCGATAAATCTGGCACTGACAGAAGAAGCGTGGAAAAATCTGTAGTTACAGGAGATCTTCAGAGGGAATGTCTGTTGTGCGGTGAAAAAAATTCAATAAATGCCGTTAAATGCAGAGTCTGCCATGAAATATTTACCGATGAAAGATCATCTCCCGTACCTCCTGATCCTATCGGAGAGATTTCTCAGGAAATGACTAAAAAAAGAGAAAGCCTCCTCACTCCCAGTAAGGTACTTACTAATAGAGCTTCCATTCCGCAAAAAGATGCTTATGTGAGCCAGTCGAGAGATACAAGACCCTTCTCCAGTCGCTCTTCCAGTAATGCAGGGAGGGAAGAAATGTACAAGCTATGCCCTCTGTGCGGTGAGAAAAATCCTCTTTCTGCTGCTTACTGCAAACTCTGCTGTGAGGAACTTAAGGATAAAGAACTTCCCAGAGCCGAAATCCCTTCTGTAAAACATAAAGAAACTATAGCTGCACCTAAAGAATCTGTGAAAAAATCTATTCTTACCGGTGATCTGCACAGAGAATGTCTCCTCTGCGGCGAAAAGAATCCTGTAACAGCAGTGAAATGCAGGATATGTGATGAGGTATTTGATACGGATGGCACAGTGCAGGAATTTGTGAAACAACCGGAATTACCTCATGAAGATACAGACAAAGAAGATTATATACCTGAAGAAATCATGCCTCAGGAAAGTGTGGAAGAAGAAAAACCAAAGCCTGTAAGGAAGAAGAGCCACTGGGAAACTGCTCCAAAACAGGGAATAGAAGAAAGCAGATTTTCTGCACCACCACCTGTAACAAAGTTTAAAGAGGAGAAAAAAATCGGAATAAAAAAATCTACTCCTGAACAGGTGAAACCTATTGCATGCCCTGTATGCGGTTCCAAACTCTCTCCTTCTGGCGAATGTCCTAATTGTATACATAAGCAGGCTGAGCTGGAAAATCTGGTTACATCTCCTAAAAAGAAAACTACAGTCTATCCTATTATTATTACAGGTGTGGGAATAATATTTATACTGGTTCTGCTGACTGTTATAGGCTCCTATGTATACCCTATTGTGAATAATATTTTATCACATCATCCGAAACCTACGGAAATAGCATCTCCTGCCACTCCGGCAGAACCTACTGAAGTCTCTGCCACTCCTGTGGCAATGGAAAGCCCTGTGGAAACGCCCGGTGCCCTTATGATACCCACATCTGCCCCTACCAGTTCAGCAGCTCCTACTCCTGTTGTAATAACGAAAGTTTCTTTTGTTGATATAGATGATAATTTCGCGAAAGATTATATAATTGCCCTTCAGAGACTTGGTATATTTAAAGAAATAAACGGGAATAAGTTTAAGCCATATGATAAAATTACGAGAGGTCAATATACGAGATGGCTTGTAACGACAGCAAATATTTTATGTTCTGACCAGGAAATTACTAAATCTCTGGCCAGTCTGTCTAAAAATTATTATGATGATGTGCAGCCCGATTACAGCGATTTTACTTATATTCAATTCCTTCATGATAGAGGTTATATTGTAGGTATAGACGGAACTCATTTTGAACCTGATAAGGAACTTACAAGGGAAGAGTTGATGATGATAAGATGCAGCTTTGAATATAATATACAATATACTGATATAAGACAAATGGATAATGCAAAATGTATTTCTGATTTACAAAATTATTTCAGAGATCCAAATGATATAAACAAATCTTATCTTGTATCATTCTATAAAGATATGACACCGGATTTTCCTGTCCTGAACAGAACCTTCGGCAGAATAAAGAAGATCTATCCTAAAGCCCCCGTTACCAGAAGTGAAGCAGCAGCAAGTATAGGTGAGATTATGGGAAAATCTGCAGAAGAAATTCTGGAAAATTTATTATCTCCAATACCTGCTTCTGCAACACCTTCTGAATAATTTAGTAACTATACCCATTAATCAAAGGTAACTGAATTCATTGTCTTTTTATTAACAAAATATTAACAAATTGTTAACATTTTGTTAATATTAGTAACAAAATGTTAACAACTATTCTGTATTTTTGTAGTATAATTAATAAAGGTCAGATGAAAAATCTTTATCCGGAGGGGTATATGTGACAGGTTTGAAATTTAGCAGAGAAAATATTAAATATTATCTGGAGCTGGATGATTGCAGTAAGGAATTATTAAGGAGCGTTAACAGGCTTTTCCTTGTAGATCAATTATTTGAGAAAGTTTTTTATGTAAATGATTTTCCTATGCATAAAATCCTCAGAGATGCTTCCAGAACATATCACTATCTTGTAAACAATGCAAGAGAAAGATGTAAAATCAGGATAGAATGGTTATTACTTGATAAATTTATAAAAGTAATTATTTTATCGAAATTATTAAATTTACCTTCCATTACCGGTAAAGAATTATATTTATTATTTTTTCCATATATTTCTTTTTTACCTGTTACGGCAGAAGAGAAAATAAATATTCTGCAAAAATTTGATTCATTATTATCTTTCTTTATAGAGAATCTGGATAAAAACTGTATTTGTAAAGAGGAAAAGGACGGAGAATTTTTATATATTATTAATTTTGTAATTGAAGGACATGGTGAAGTGATGTAAGATTTTAACAAATGTCTGCTAAGAGCTGAATGCTTTTTATATAGGTTCCGCTTTAAGAGCGGAATTTCTTTATTTAAAGAGGAATTACCCCGGGAAGGTAGAATTTTAAATTACATAAAATACGCAATCATATCTACTGAGGTGAGAATAAATAATACATATGTGCTCTCGTGACGCGTTACGCGTGACAGGAAGAAAACTTTTGTTATATGGCTTATACTCAGGTCAGTATTTATGGATGGATTATAATTTTTTATTAGAATCAATAAAGGAGTGACTTTGCTTGACACATTTAACGGAACAATATATAGAAGATGCCGAAAAATACGGTGCTCACAATTACCATCCTCTTCCTGTAGTAATATCTAAAGGGGAAGGTGTATGGGTATGGGATATAGAAGGCAGAAAATTTTTAGATATGTTAAGTGCCTATTCTGCTTTAAATCAGGGACACAGACATAAAAAAATTGTTAATGCTCTTAAAGAACAATTAGATAAGGTTACTCTTACATCAAGGGCTTTTCATAATGATGTTATGGGGAAATTTTTCAAGAAATTCTGTTCTATTACCGGCATGGACAGAGTTCTTCCCATGAACACAGGCGGAGAAGCTGTTGAAACTGCTATAAAAGCAGCCCGTAAATGGGGCTATAGCAAAAAACATATTGAACATGACAGGGCAGAGATTATAGTGGTAGAAAATAATTTTCATGGCCGTACCACTGCAATAGTCGGCTTTTCAACTGAAAAACAGTACAGAGAAGGATTTGGACCTTTTGCTCCCGGTTTCACTGTTATACCTTATAATAATCCTGAAGCTCTGGAGAAAGCCATTAACAAAAACACTGCAGGTTTTTTGTTCGAACCAATTCAGGGTGAAGGAGGAGTTCTTATTCCTGATGAAGGGTATCTTAAAAAAACCTTTGACATCTGTAAAAAACATAATGTCCTTTATATAGCAGACGAAATACAGACAGGATTCGGCAGAACAGGTAAGCTCTTTTGCTGTGATCATGAAGGAGTAAAGCCTGATATACTGATAGTAGGTAAGGCTCTTGGAGGAGGACTTTATCCGGTTTCTGCCATACTGGCAGACAACGATATTATAGATGTATTTACACCGGGAGATCATGGTTCTACCTTTGGAGGAAATCCTCTCGCATGTGCAGTGGCAATTGCTTCATTGGAGGTAATAATAGAAGAAGATCTGCCGGGTAGATCTCTGGAAATGGGTAATTATTTTGTGAAGAGATTGAGAGATCTAAACAGTCCCCATGTTAGAGAAATAAGGGGAAAAGGCCTGATGATAGGCATAGAAATAAAGAAAGAGTCAGGAACAGCAAGACCTTTCTGTGAAGCTCTTAAAGAAGAGGGGATTCTGGCAAAAGAAACTCATCACCAGGTTATAAGATTTGCTCCACCTCTTGTTATAACAAAAGAAGATATTGATTGGGCAATGGAAAGAATAGAAAAAGTTCTTAAATAGATTTATATGAAAATAGTGAAGTGTGAAGAGTGAAGATAGGAATATCTTTTTATTTTAGTTTTGACCGAAACGGTCATGGCTCTTTGAGAAATATTTAAGGATTATTTAAGGATTATACGTTATTATTATATTCAGGGGATTTGTGATTTTTTTATTACCTCCCCGGCCTTTTAGCCCGGTGGAGTGATATGTAACATCAGAATAAGGAAATACTTTAAGAAGGAGGGTCTATAATGAGCACTATAAAAAGCTCTACTTCAAAACATGCACAAAAACAGCAAAAACCAAAGCAGGCAGAGAAGTCTGAAAAATCCGGCGGAGGTAAAGGTGAAGGTGAACGTATTACAGCCGATGATTTAAAAGTAGAATTAAAAGGTCCACCTGAGATAGGCATAGACAAACTGGGTTCGGAAGAAGCAGAGGAAGCGGGAGATAAGAAAGAGGATAAAAGTAAAAGTGCTTCTTCAAAGAACAAGGTAAAATCAGGTGTGGCAGGACTTGTATAATTTAATGGTATAGGAATTTTCATTTTTAATGGTGTAAAATAAAGTTTTAAATGAAAATTATGTACAGGCAGTTTATCCAAATAATTTATATGAGAATAATGGAAGCTGATGCTTCACTGCAGGTTATCTTCAATCCGGTAATGATCTGTCCGGTCATGCCTGTTAAGGAGATTTTTTGAATAGAAAAAGCTTTCAACATAATGTTTTATTATAAGAACTGATTGGAGAGAGCTTTTTCTATCTTAAATAAACGTACTATGTTTGATGATTTAGATGATTTAAAAGAGGGCTCTGATACAAAAAAATGTTTTAACTGTGACTGGATTAATCCCATTCAGGCAAAATACTGCAAATTCTGTAATGCCACTCTTATGCAGATCTTTCAGGAAAAGCCGGAAGAAACTATTAATATTTTAGATAAAGACATTTATAAGAAAATAGTAGATTACGGCTGGTACTCACCGAAATTTAAACTCCTCCTGGAAACGGCTGAAAATATGATGGAAAGAAATATTTCTGTAAAAGAATATTCTTCTGTCATAGAAGAACTTCACTATAACATAACAAGAGAGTTATATTTCCCTGATGGCCTTAAGAATAATCTAAAAACCTATGTTAGAGAAACAAGAACCGATAAAGCAGAAGAGATTATGGAAACCTGCATAGAAGCTCTTGACCTCTATGATGAAGCTTTTGAGTATTTTAAACTTTATATAAAAGACAGAAAAACCGCACATATTCAATATGGACTTGAACTTGCCCTTGAAGCAAAAAATAAACTCTGCCAATCTCTCGCATTTCTTGATGAAGGTGAAGGAGAATATAAAGATATACTTAAAAAGGTTGATTGATTAATGAGCAGTGACCTTCCGGCCACTGCTCATAATGTCTAACCTTCCAGAAGTTTAAGATATTCCGGAACTTTTGACGCATCGTTGAGGAAATTCTTTTGACCTTCGTCTGTTTTCGGATGTAAGCTCAGTTTCTTTATTACGGAAAGAGGAACTGTTACAATATGAGCTCCCACTAAAGCAGACTGAAGAACATGGACAGGATGTCTTATAGAAGCTGCTATTATCTCTGTTTTGAAATCATAATTATCATAAATCTGAACAATTTCTTCAATAAGCTGCATACCGTCCTGGTTTATATCATCAAGTCTTCCTACAAAAGGACTTACGAAATACGCACCTGCTTTTGCTGCAAGAAGTGCCTGAGATACACTGAAACACAGAGTTACATTACACTTAATACCTTCTTTTTTCAATTCTTTTACAGCCTTCAAACCTTCTATAAAAAGCGGTATTTTTACCACTACATTCTGTCCGAATTTAGCGAGTATTTTTCCCTGTTTTACCATTGTTTCCGCATCATTTCCCGTTGTTTCAAGACTTATAGGCCCCTGAACCTCTTTTACAAGCTGTTCTATATATTCTTTCATATTAACCTTACCACCCTGGTCTGCCACGGCTTTTGCAAGGAGGGTAGGATTTGTTGTAACTCCATCTATAAGCCCCATCGTATTTGCTTCTCTGATTTCTTTAATGTCGGCACTGTCAAGAAAAATTTTCATGATTTTTCTCCTTTCATTAATAGAATGTTTAACTATGAAATTAACTATATAGTAATTTTATTTTACTGTCAACATTTGAGGAAGACTTTTATTACATGGTTATGGTCAGGTCAGCTTTTAATGCAATCTTTTTATGCAAACTGTTAACATAAAGTTAACATAAAGTTATTGTATTTTATTCAATTTTTTGTTATTATTATCCATAGTTGATTATGGCTACGTTTTTTATAAAAGGAGGACGATTATTTTTGAGTAATGAAATTAATTCAACACAGATTCCTATTTACGATAGAGTAAAAAATTGTGCTCACACCCAGCAGGCCTGGAATGCAATATCTGAAGAGGTAAACTCTGTAGTTAAGACAACAGATAAATATCTTCAGAGTGATAGTGTAAGTCAGGACGAAATCCATGGTCTATCAACAAAACTCAGAGAACTTCAAAAAGCAATGGTAGATAATCTGGAAAATGAACATGTCATAGATGTAAATGGAGATATATGGGTTAATAAAAATAAAGAAGGAATTACTGAAGAGACTATTGACAGTATTTTTAATGAACTTCAACCTATGTTATCTACAAATTTACAGAAGAAACAGGATGAAAGAATAATAGAAGAAAATACTAAAATTGATCTGGCCTTAAATGAACATAGTACATCAGACGCTACTGTTACAAAGAAGGGAATTTTTAAACGTACTACTGAAACTTCAGAAGATAACAGTGTAAGTAGTAATATAAATGGTAATATTACGGAAGGTAATAAAACTGTTCAGGAAAAAATTCAGGAAGATTTGCATAAAATAAGTGATATAGCTTTTAATCGTAAATTTGATAATACAGTTGAATTACTGGGCAGTAATATAAATGATCCGGAAAAGTGCCTTGAGAATATTAAAAATGGTAAAATAAAAGACGTATTGGCCAATACAACATTTGTTGAGCCTGCCAATAAAGAAAAATTTGAAAATAGAGTTAAAGAGACATTTGCAAAATCAATAGAGAATAAACAATCTGACATTAAAAATCTTGATACAGACATGTTATCATGTGTGAAGAAATCAGTTTTAGGAGGAGTAATTAGTATTGCAGGACTGACAGCTCTGTGGGTTACAGCAGGAATGAGTGCTCCTGTATGGCCTCACTTAATAACTGGCATCGGAGCATTTACATTTATGGGTAACGCTTCGGAGATTTATGATGACAAAAAAGCCATTAAAAATAATCAGGAAAAAATTAAAACTTATGAAGAGACTTTAAATAAATTCGATGAATTAACAGATAATGAATCTGTAAAGTAAAAACTGTTTATATCAGTTTTATAATACAATTGTTAGACAGGGGCAGTTCATAAACTGCCCCTGTCATTGTACGCCCGACAGTATATGAAAAACTATTGCAGGTTGACTTACTATCGTCGTTAGTGTATATTCTTTAAGAGAGATTATAATAAGGAGAGGAGCTTTTTTATGAATGTAGTTCCGAAACAATCTAAAGGTTTCAATTTTTCCGCTCTGTCAATAACAGGAGCAGTCATAATTGCTATCGGTTTTATTATAATTATTATTCTTGCCTCCACAATTTACTATGTACCGCCCGGGCATGTAGGAGTTCTTATTTTTAAAATCCCACCTGCAGGCAATACGAAAGGTATTGCAGATGTTTCATTAAATCCCGGTTATGGCATGAGAAATTTTATCACCCAGGATGTTATAATATATCCTGTTTATATGCAGACTATTATTCTCTGTAAAGCTTCAACAGAGGGTTCTCAATCGAATGATGAGATAAATGTAAATTCTACGGAAGGACAGCCTATAAGCTGTGATGTTTCTCTTGCTTTTGAACTGAATCCCCAGAAGGTTCCCGATCTTTATGTGGCTTTTCGCCAGCCTATAGAAAATATTACCCATGGATTT
Organism: uncultured Synergistia bacterium; assembly: GCA_937888925.1. Next base: position 8,733 of record CALARM010000418.1, read on the forward strand.
GTAAAACAGGCTATAAGACAGTCCATGCAGGAAGTGGTAGGTACAACCAGAATAGAAGATTTTATCGGTAAAGAAAAGGCTTCTGTAGTTATGAGAGTACAGAAGGTTCTCCAGGAAAGACTTGGTGAATACGGATTTGTGGTAAAACAGTTCACGCTCAATGAAATAAGGGCGCCAAAGACAATTATGGAAGCTATAGAACAGAAAAATGCTGCAGTTCAGGAAGCCCTTAAAGCTCAGAATGAACTTCAGAGAAGGAAGTTTGAAGCAGAACAGAAGGTCATTGAAGCAGACGGAGAGGCAAAAGCCATTCTTACGAAAGCAAAATCCCAGGCTGAGGCAAATAAACTCATTTCTCAGTCTATAACACCTGTTCTTATAAAATATGAATCGATAAAGAAATGGAATGGAGTTTTACCTCAGGTAAGCGGCGGTGCCACACCTTTTATTGATATAAGGGATCTGTCAGGTGCCGGAGGAGAAGTAAAGTAAGTTGTGAGCAGTGAGTGGCAGGTATCTTACCTCCACTCACGACTTATAGATAGGGCATTCTTTTTATAAATTCATTCTTTATATGTCCGCAGCATGAACATTTATATAAAATATTTACACCATATCCAGGCTGTTCTTCTTCTTTATATTTCTTCAACTTTCGTTTTTTGCACGACGGGCATTCTGAAGGAATTAATTCCAGAATTTTAAAGAAGAGAGGTACAGAAAGGCAGATAAGAAAAAATATAAGGCACGGGAATAAATAATTCATATAGTCTGTTCTTTGTTCATCTATTACCTGCAAACGTAATCTGTGAGCAGTGAGTATTTTATCTCTACTCACCACCCACTTTCTTACAGACCTGTTGGTAAATCTATAAATTTGTAATCAATGGAGAATTTTTCACTTACATGTTCTGCAAGCAGATTAACTCCCGTTTTCTCCGTATTATAATGACCTCCGAATACTACATTTATTTTATTTTCTTTTGCAGTCCAGTAAGAGGAATGAGATGGTTCTCCTGTTATATATAGGTCAAGGCCTTTTTCTATTGCCAGGGAAATCATATAGATTGCGCCTCCCGATACAAAAGCCAGTTTCTTTATCTCTTTTTTCCCGAAGTCCCACAGAGTTATGTCTTTCCCAATTACACTTCTTATCTTTTCCAGAACATCACAGAGAGGTTTTGCTTCAGGGAATTCTATTATACTGGTAAGATCAAATTTCTCTGTTTTAAATTCATCCCATCCTGCCAGTTTATAAAATCCATGGTTATTTCCCAATTCTTCATGACTGTCCAGTGGCAGATGTGATACATAAAGAGCACAGTTTTTCTTTATTAATGAATGGATTATTTTATAGATACGGCCTTTAATCGCCAGAGGTTTTCCCCAGAAAAATCCGTGATGAACTATAATTAAACTGTTGGGAGAACATTGATTGACAAATTCATAAGATATATCTACACCTGTATATATTTTTTCTATATCTCCGCTGTTTTCTACCTGAAGGCCGTTCAGACTCTTATCTTCAATATCTTTTATATTAAGAATATTGTCCATATAATCAGTTATTTTAAACAGGTTCATTATTTTCGTCTCCTTTAACGGTAATTCTTTATCAATAAAATCCGTATTCTCCGCAGAAACCCAGTAAAGCA
>CALARM010000419.1 GCA_937888925.1 uncultured Synergistia bacterium
AATGAAAAAAGATGCAACGGAAAAACATATAGAAGACGTTGTGAAAACAGTTGAATTAAAGGGATTTAAATCACATTTATCACAGGGAGTAGAGGTTACCATAATCGGAGTTATCGGTGATGAAAGGAAATTTACTGAAAGGGATTTTGTCTTACTTGACGGTGTGGATAATGTTATTCGTATACTGAAACCTTATAAACTGGCAAGCAGAAGTTTTCATCCTGAAAATACTGTAATAGATATAGAAGGAGTTAAAATAGGCGGGAAAGAAATTGTACTTATTGCGGGGCCATGTGCCGTTGAAAATGAAGAACAGATTATGGTCTGCGCCAGGAGAATAAAGGAAGAAGGAGGGAAAATATTAAGAGGAGGAGCTTTTAAACCGAGAACTTCACCTTACAGTTTTCAGGGACTTGGTGAGATGGGTCTTGAATTACTCAAAAAAGCAAAAGAAGAAACAGGTCTCCTGATTATAACAGAGGTTATGGATACAAATGAAATAGAGCTTATAGAGAAATATGCTGATATATTCCAGATTGGCGCAAGAAATTTTCAAAATTATAAACTCCTTAAAGCAGTAGGAAGTAAGAGAACACCTGTTTTATTAAAGAGAGGTTTTTCTGGAACTATAAAAGAATTGCTCATGTGTGCCGAATATATTCTTTCCGAAGGAAATGAACAGGTAATTCTCTGTGAAAGAGGCATAAGAACCTTTGAAGACAGCACCAGGTTTACTCTTGATTTAAATGCTGTGCCATTGCTTAAAAAACTTACCCATCTTCCTGTTTTCGTAGACCCCAGTCACGGCACAGGCGATCATGAACTGGTAATACCTATGTCACGGGCTGCTGTTGCTGCCGGAGCAGACGGTCTTATTGTAGAAGTTCATCCTGATCCGAAAAATGCTCTTTCCGATGGTTATCAGACTCTTACCTTTGAAAAATTTCATGTCTTGATGGAAGAGATAAAGAAGATAGCTCTTGCTCTTGATAGAAGTGTTTAGATTATGGATATGATTGAAATAATACCTGTAGAAAATATTGATGGTTCCGTAGAAATTCCCGGATCAAAAAGTTATACTGCAAGAGCACTTCTTATAGCTGCTCTTGCGGCAGGTAAGACTGTACTTAGAAATGTGCTGCTCTGTGATGATTCAAGATATATGGCTCACGGGTTAAGGGAATTTGGCATTAACATAATAGAAGAAGGGAATTGTTTTACTGTTTACGGTACGGACGGAAAATTACAGGTTCCTCATAAGGAAATATTCCTCGGAAATTCCGGTACTGCCACAAGATTTTTAACAGGTTTTTCTTCTCTCTGTCGCGGCAGAAGTGTCCTTACCGGTAACAACAGAATGAAAGAAAGACCGATTGTTGAATTGTTGAATGGCTTAAAACAGCTAAATGTGCAGAGCCATTCCTTAACGGGATGTCCCCCTGTAGAGGTATATGGAGGCACGTTAAAGGGAGGCATCTGTGAAATGAAAGGTTCCATTTCGAGCCAGTATTTTTCATCCATAATGATGATTGCTCCTTTTGCCATGTCAGATACTGTGATTAAAGTGTCAGGTGAACTTACATCAAAATCTTATATTGATATTACGATTGATATTATGAAGTATTTCGGTGTTAATGTTGAGAATGATAATTACAGAGAATTTTTTATAAAATCAGGACAGAGATATACTTCACGGGAATATACAGTTGAAAGTGATGCATCTTCTGCATCATATTTTTTTGCTGCTGCAGCCATAACAGGCGGTACGATAGTTATAAAAAATATAAATCCTTATTCACTTCAGGGTGATATAAAATTTGTAGATGTACTTGAAACCATGGGATGTTCCGTAATCAGAAAAGATAGAGATATTTCCCTTACAGGAAGAGCTTTGAAAGGTATTGAAATTGATATGAATACTATGCCTGATACTGTCCAGACCTTTGCTGTTGTAGCGAGTTTTGCAGAAGGGGAAACAGTTATAAAAAATGTTTCCAATTTGAGAATAAAAGAAACTGACAGACTGAAAGCCCTTGCTGTAGAATTAAGCAGAACCGGTATATCTGTGAAGGAAAGGGAAGACGGTCTGGTTATAAAAGGAGGATCTCATAAAGGAGCGGAAATTGATACATCCGATGATCACAGAATGGCTATGAGTTTTGCTCTTATGGGGCTCAGGATACCAGGAATAAAAATAAAAAACCCTCTCTGTGTGAGTAAATCTTTCCCTGAATTCTGGGAGAAATTGAAAGGTATAGGTGTTTGGGTACATGACGTGTAACGCTTGACGCGTAACGTGAAGGAGACCTCTTATAGTCAGGTCAGTAAAAGAGCCGGTGTAAACGACACCGGCTCTTTCTTTACAGAAGTCGTCATTTGTGTTATTCCGGTCTGGAGTCCTCTATGATAATACCATGCCGGTCTTCCTGGAGGATTTCCATCCTTTCTTCCATTCGTTCTTCCATTCGCTCTTCCATTCGCTCTTCCATTCGCTCTTCCATTCGTTCTTCCATTCGCTCTTCCATTCGCTCTTCCATTCGTTCTTCCATTCGCTCTTCCATTCGTTCTTCCATTCGCTCTTCCATTCGCTCGTCAAGGGGCATAGTAACTCACCCCCTCTCGGCTCACGTTCCCACTTACCCCTATTCTAGTTATATCACAAAAATATAAATAAGTAAATAAAGTGAATTTTTTCAAATATTCCATTTGATGCTGTTTTTACTTATAATTTTATCTGTCTTCCCGGAGGAAGTACAAGGATTACAGGCATCTCAAACATAGTCAAACCTTCTCTTACAAATTTTTCGAAAGAAATATTTTCCGTAGTACTGCATGTCTCGTCTCCGCAGTCAACATTCGTTGTGGCACACCCTTGAGAGTATTCGGTATAACTTCTGAGTGTATCCCAGTATTTTCCTTCTTCTTTATTATATTCCAGAGCAAGTACATGATATGGGTCAGATT
>CALARM010000420.1 GCA_937888925.1 uncultured Synergistia bacterium
TAGTTCCCCTTTATAATGAGAGGAGATACAGTGAGGCTATTGCAGAATGTAATTATCTTCTGTCACTGGATCAGAATTATTATATGAATTATATCTGGATGGCAAGTTGTTATCTCGCTTTAAAGGACACCGCAGATGCAAAATATTATATAGATATGGCATGGAAACTGGAATGGAATGAGAAAAGAACCCCTTATGAACAATCTGAGTCTAAAAAACTTTATGACTGGTATCGAAGTGAAGGTGGAAATTAAATGTGAGTGAAGGGAGATTTTTTATGACTGACGGAGATAAACCTGTAAATAAAATGATAATTGAGCTTCAGGAAAGATTTAAAGAATTGACATGTCTTTACCAGATAGAGGAATTGCTCACCAGGCCGGGTTTAAACATAAAAGAGATTTTTAACTCTATAATAAAAGTTATGCCTCATGGCTGGCAATATCCTGATCTGTGTCAGGTGAGAATCTCTTATGAGCAGGTTTATTATTCTTTACCTGATTTTAAAGAAACGCCATGGGTTCAGAAAGCATATATTATATGTCAGGGTAAATCTGTAGGAGCTATAGAGGTTTATTATGTAAAGGAAATGCCCGGAGAGGACGAAGGCCCTTTTCTTAAAGAAGAGCGCAAGTTATTAAATACTATTTCGGAACGACTATCTCATTTTATCATGCAGAGGCGCCTTGAACAATCTCTTTCAGAGATGGAAAGAATAAAAAAGGATATTCTGGAAAACAGGAAGGCTGAGTGGAAGGTTATACTGGAACTCCTGAGCAGCACAGATCAGAATCTACTTATGAGTATTACAAGAAAGATGATGAATTATCTCTGTCGGAGTGGCATAAATCAGGCCTGCTTACTGCTTCAGAATATTTCCATAGACCTGGGAGAAGAACTGGATGAAAATCGACCTGTACAGAAAAAAGTCATTTCAAATGCAAGAGAACTGACAGATAAAACCTTTGATATTGCAGAACAATCGCTCGGTGATGAGGAGATACTCTTCTGTATTCAAAAATGGATTAAAGAGGATAAGTCAAGTTTCCTGGTTAATACCCTTGAAAATCCAGATTCTCTTATTACCGAGATTGCAGATGCTATAAGACGTTACAAGCAACTCAGCATGGATGATCTGGATATTCCCCCTTTCGTGGAGAAAGGTCTTCGCGTATCTTTGATACGTCGTTTTTTTACTGATCAGCTTCAATTTATTAATGTTGCAAAAAATTATATAAATATAGATGATTTTTATGAACTTTTTCAAAGGATAATATTACCTCTAAAAGGACATGGCAAACTGGGTGGTAAAAGTGCAGGACTTTTTCTTGCAATGAAGGTTATTAAGAAAACCACAGAACATAAGGAATTATTTAAAAATTTGAAAAGTCCTAAAACATGGTATATAACTTCTGACGGACTGTTGAGTTTTTTCCGTTATAACAACCTTGAAGATGTAGTAGAACAGAAATATAAGGAAATAGATCAGGTACGTCAGGAATATCCACATATTATACAGGTTTTTAAGAATTCTCATTTATCCCCTGAAATAGTTAAAGGTCTTTCTATGGCACTGGATGACTTTGAAGACAGGCCTCTTATAGTAAGAAGTTCAAGCCTTCTTGAAGACAGGATGGGGACAGCTTTTTCCGGCAAATACAAGAGTTTATTTATTGCAAACCAGGGAAATAAAAAAGAACGACTTGAAGCCATTATGGATGCCATTGAAGAAGTATATGCTTCAACACTCGGCCCCGATCCTATAGAATACCGTGCTGAAAGGGGACTTCTTGATTTTTATGAAGAAATGGGAATAATGATACAGGAAGTTGTAGGTACGAAGATCGGAAAATATTTTCTTCCAGCTTTTGCAGGTGTTGCTTTCAGTAATAATGAATTTCGATGGTCTCCCCGTATCAAGAGAGACGATGGACTCATAAGGCTTGTACCGGGGCTGGGCACAAGAGCAGTAGACAGAGTCAGTGATGATTATCCAAAGCTTATTGCTCCCGGCCAACCGGGACTTAAAGTAAATGTGTCTGTAGAGGAAACTGTTCGTTATGCTCCCAAAAAGATTGATGTTATAAATCTGGAAACGAAGAAATTTGAAACAATTGAGATAAAACGTCTTTTAAAAGAATGTGGCAATGATTATCCTGCAATAAATCAGGTTTTTTCTATTTATGAAGATAATCATTTGAGAATTCCTATGGGATTCGAAATAGACTTAGAAGAACATGATCTTCTCGTTACATTTGAAGGTTTGATTAATAATACACATTTTGTCAGACAGGTAAAAACTATTCTTGATTTACTCAAGGAAAAACTCGATACTCCTGTAGATATAGAGTTTGCTTCTGACGGTAAAGATTTTTATCTTCTTCAGTGCAGGCCTCAGAGCTTTGGAGAAGGTGCCGTAGCTACAGCAATACCGAAAGATATTCCTGAAGAGAAGATTGTATTTTCTGCAAAACGTTATGTGTCCAATGGCAAAGTCCCTGATATTACTCATATAGTCTATGTGGATCCACAGAATTATAATAAACTTTCCAATCTGAATGATTTGAATTCTGTGGCTATTGCTGTAGGTAAATTGAATAAACTGTTGCCTAAAAGGCAGTTTATACTTATGGGCCCGGGAAGATGGGGAAGCAGGGGAGATATTAAACTGGGCGTGAATGTTACTTATTCCGATATAAATAATACGTCTGTATTAATTGAAATAGCCAGAAAAAAGGGGAATTATCTTCCCGATCTTTCTTTTGGCACTCATTTTTTTCAGGATCTTGTGGAATCGTCTATACGTTATCTGCCCCTTTATCCTGATGATGAAGGTATAATATTTAATGAAAGATTTTTAAAGAACTCTCATAATATTCTTCCCGATATTTTACCGGAGTATTCCTTTCTTTCTCATACAGTCCATGTAATTGATGTTCCGAAAAGCACAGATGGCATGGTATT
>CALARM010000421.1 GCA_937888925.1 uncultured Synergistia bacterium
CAGGCATATAATGCTCAAAACACGCTTCCCCGAATGTTTCAGATGTGATAGCTTTATAAAGGAAAATATACAGATATCCAGATATTTATTTCATAATGATAGAAAAAATGAAACTCCTTTGCTTGCAAAAAAATAATAGGGGAAGAGAAAAAAGTCAATAAATATTGAGGTTATAGCTTGAAAAGAAAAATTCTTGTAATAGATGATAAAGAAGAACTGCTTATGCTTCTGGAGATAATATTTCTGGATACAGGCTATGAAACTATCGGTACAACAGAGAGTACCCTGGCAGTTAAATATGCGATGAAAGAAAAACCGGATATAATAATCCTGGATATCATGATGCCCGGAATGAATGGATGGGATGTATTAAAAGAGATAAAAGGTAACAGTGCCATAAAAAATATACCGGTACTTATGCTTTCTGTGAAAGCTGACAGAGAAGACAGGGAAAAGAGTAAGAAACTCGGTGCAGAGGCAATTATGAGAAAACCATTTGAAGCTAAAAAACTGATTGAAGTGGTAAATAAAATAATTGAAGAGAGAAGTGATATCAAATAAAATCTCGCGAAAGGATTGAATATATTGAATATAAATCCTGAAAAAGTAAAAGAAGGTTATAAAAAAATAATAGGAGAAATAAACCTGCCTCATGTGGATTTAAAAAAAGTAGCACCAAAAATCCTTGATGTCATAGTCGATGTATTCGGAGCAGACAGAGCAGATCTTGCCATAATCAGAGAAGATTTTGATATAAACCATATGGCTCTTACGGAAGAAAATGCTATAAAATTAAGAATAACAAAGGGTTATAAAGATGAAGAATGGCATATACTTGTAGAATCGGGAGTACTTATGGAGAGTATCCGTCATGCCATAGTTACAAAAAAAAGTCAGATTTATTCGGATACGTCTGAAGAATCGCCTGAAAAGCTGGAAATATCCGAGAAACTCGAACATGGATGCTGGATGAATTATGTTCTTGTTATACAGGATAGAGCAATCGCAAATGTTCATCTTGCAAGTAAAGAAAGATTTTACTATCAGATGGACGAATTAAAGGAACTGGAACATATGAGTCAATTGCTCGCAACTGCCATCAATGTAGCAGGTCTGTGGGAAAAAGAAAGAATGCTCCTTATGGAATTTATCCATTCCCTTAATGTTGCCCTTGAAGTAAGAGATAAATATACGGCAGGTCATGTGGAAAGGGTAAAACTCTATTCAGGCCTTATCGCGCAGGAACTAAAACTGCCTGATGACCAGATAGAATTAATTAAAACTGCTGCCATATTGCATGATATAGGTAAAATCGGTGTAAGTGACAGTGTGCTGAAAAAACCGGGAGCTCTGAACGATGAAGAAAGAAAGGAAATACAGCAGCATGTAGTTATGACAGACGTCATACTTAAAAACCTTTCTCATCTTGATGAAGCAAGACACCTGGCATGTTTTCACCATGAAACCTATAACGGCACAGGATATGTAATGGGTGTCAGCGGAGAAGACATACCCCTGGGGTCGAGGATCATTTCCATTGCCGATACCTTTGATGCAATGACTTCAAACCGTGCCTACAGAAGAGCCTTTTTCGTAGAAGAAGCCCTTAATATTATGGAAGATCCCAGTATAAAACAATGGGATAAAAGTATTATAAAAATCTTTGCTATGTTTCTGAGAACAAATAAATTTAAGTCAATAGCCGAAGAAGAAGGTCTTATTATTTATAAAGACGGTAAATATGACAGAGAAAACAGTTCTCTTAAATTCGAACAATTTACAAATTTTTTCAATAAAAATTAATATTTCTGTATGATGGAGGATTTTATATGAAAAAAATATTATGTCTTATAGTTATAATCACTGTTATATCCCTTTCTATCGTTCTTGCACAGCAAAAAACCTGTCCTAACTGCAAAGCGGAATGCAAAGTGGAATATAAACTCTGTCCGTTCTGCGGATATAAATTCGAAGAACCTCCTCCTGCCACAGGTAATCAGTCAGGAGGACAGTTAATTATAACGAAAATAGAACCTCTTCAGGGCCCTCCCGGCTCACAGGTGAAAATAAGTGCCCAGAATGTTCAGGCAGGGAATCTGGGTATATACAGGGTGGATTTTAACGGTGTTACGGCTCTCATTGAATCTGTTCAGTCTGACGGTATATATGTCATAGTTCCACAGAATGTTACAAGTGGCCCCATAAACGTCTATGTAAACAATGAACAGATCAGTTATATGGGTTATTCTTATTTTACGGCAGGCACTGCTCCTGTCATGGCAACTCCTCAAACCACAGTCGACACAGGTATGACAACAACCAGTATAACTGCACTGCAGAATCAGACGCCTGTGGTTCAAACAAATGTACCGACACCGGTAGCTCCTCCTGTTCCTACGGCTCCCTTAAGTGTAACGAATATACCTGCCGGTACCCTGGGTATTGGGAAAATCGTTTATACGTCATGGGATAAAAATAAAAGCTATGAAGATATATGGGTAATAAAATCAGGAAGTAAATCCCCTGTAAATATAACTCATGATACCAATTGTGACACAAATCCCTGCTGGTCACCTGACGGAAAATCAATAGCCTTTACCTCAACAAGAGAAGGAAACAGGGAAATCTATGTTATGAGCCAGGATGGTACACAGATAAGAAATCTTACAGGCAATTCCTTCTGGAATGATAACCCCGACTGGTCACCTAAAAATAATAAGATAGCCTTTGAAAGCTGGAGAGATGGAAATCTTGAGATATATTCCATGAATACAGACGGAAGAGGCCAGGTAAATCTGACGAAAACTGCAAAAGATGATGTAGAACCTTGCTGGTCTCCTGACGGAACAAAAATAACCTTTACAAGCAACAGAGAACAGAATTTCGAAATATTTATTATGAACTCAGACGGAAGTGGCCAGCACAATCTGACCAGAGCCGGTACTACAGATGAAAAAGAGCCTT
>CALARM010000422.1 GCA_937888925.1 uncultured Synergistia bacterium
CTATATTTTCTGTTACATTATTTGTTTCAACAAGCATAAAATGCTGATGAACCATGCCTATCCCCAGTTCTATAGCTTCTCTGGGCGATCTTATTCGGACTTTTTTGCCTCTTATAAAGATTTCCCCTTCGTCAGGCTGATAAAGACCTGCAAGGATACTCATAAGAGTGCTTTTCCCCGCGCCGTTTTCCCCGAGAAGGGCATGTATTTCTCCGGTTTTTACATCAAAATTCACTTTATTATTGGCTATTATTCCGGGGAATCTTTTTGTTATGTCTTTCATTGAAACTGCTATGTTATTTTCTGCCATTTTTACATCCTCATTATACCCTGAAGACAGAGCTCATATTTATTTCCAGGTCATGTAATATGCCTGAGTTGCTCTTATATTCTAAGGAGTATGTTCACTTATATTCCGAAATTTTTTCTCTCAACCATGAATTAATAAGGCTTTGAGATGATATTTGTTTTACTCTGGCTATTGTAACTATTTTATTTAAAATTTCTTCATCTATAGTAACGAGACAGGTTTTTCTTTTCAAGTCAATGTCAAACTGTACTTCAGGCATGTTTTCCAGATATTCTCCCATATCATTGTGTTCAAAAAAATCGATTAAATTATTGATTTTTTCACTATTAATTGAAGCTTCGGTACTATTTTCTTTCATATAAATTTCTCTCTATTATATCATTCACGATTATTATAACATACATATCTGCAGGCTGAAAATAAAACCTTGACAAAAATTTCCTATCCTTTCATAATAATAGAATATAAGGAGGGAAAGGTATGGACACATTGAGACACAAATTAATTGCCTCAATACTTGATGGTGACAGGAGTCTTGCCAACGAAATCATTGACAATTTTGCATCAATTCATGGATATGAAGCATCTGTATCTCAGTTACTGGAACCGGTTCTCTGTGAAATAGGAGAAATGTGGCTAAAAGAAGACGGTGTTACACTGGCCCAGGGCTATGTGGCAGGAATAATTGCCGATGATGTTCTCTCAAAAGTTTTCGCAAATTCTCACTCAAAATCATCTGAACATAAAGGCCCTGTTGTTATAGGAAATATAGAAGACGATTATCATTCCCTGGGAAGAAAACTTGTAGTTTCTGCCCTTTTGATTTCAGGCTGGGAGGTTTATGACCTCGGCAATGATGTTTCTGCTGAAGAATTTGTAAATAAAGCCTGTGAGGTTAATGCAAGAGTTATTGCAGTTTCAGCAATGATGTACACAACTGCCATGAATATCAAAAAAGTACGTGATGAAATAGACAGAAGAGGTCTTACAGGACAGATTCAGCTTGCTGCAGGAGGAGCTGTATTTATACTGAAACCTGAACTGTTAGCAGAAGTGGGAGGTGACGGAACAGCAAGGAATGCTTTCAGAGTACCTGATCTTATGGATGAACTGTGGAAAAATTCTTTGAGAAAGGGAGATTAACGTGAACAGCCTGGAGAGAGTTACCTGTGCCATTAAAGGAGAAACTTCGGACAGGCCGGCAGTAAGTGTTACATTGAGCCTTTACGGAGCAAGACTTACAGAATGTCCTCTTGATAAATATTACACAGATGCTACGGCCTATGTGGAAGGCCAGAGTGCAGTAATAGAACTTTTTCATCCTGATATAATGTTTACCCCTTTCGTATTGACTGCCGAAGGGGAAGCCTTCGGAAGCAGGGTTAAATTTTTTAAAAATCAGCCTCCCAATATGTCAGAACCTTCGGTAAAATCTGCAGAAGAATTTTTAAAACTTCCTTTACCGGATATATCTTCTTCAAAGAGATTATTATATATCAGAGAGGCTACAGGAAGACTTGCCAGGAAATATGGCAGAGAAATGCCTCTGGCAGGTATTTTACTTGGCCCTGCCGATCTTCCGGCTCTTGTAATGGGTATAGATGCATGGCTTTACACACTCATGTTTGATAGAGACGGCGCCAGAAAAGTTCTGGAAAAAACAGGACAGTTTTTTATAAACTGGGCAAATGCTCTACTCAGTGACGGAGCAAATTTTGTTGTTATACCTGCCGTTTTTTCAAGTCCTTCCAATGTTGGCAGAAAGATCATTGAAGAGCTTGTAATGCCTGTGTACAGAGAAGTGTTTAAAGAAGTCAGAGGAGGAATAATTTTACATCACGGAGGAACACCTCTTACCCCTGTAATGGATTGTTATTTAAATCTTCCCAATGTAGCCGCTTTTGTTATAGATAACAGAGACAGTTTTTCAGAGGCAAGAACTAAAACCGGTAACGAAAGACTTTTACTGGGTAATATTGACGGAGCTACCCTTAATAAAAGAGAAGTGGGAGAAATCAGAGATAAATGTCTTAAAATACTGGAAGACAGAAGAGATGATCGCCATTTTATTCTGGCTACATCAGGGCCTGATGTGCCATATAATACGGCGGTGGAAAATATTCAGGCAATTATTTCGTCTGTAAGTGAGTGAGTAGTGAAGGGTGAAGAGTGAAGGGTGAAGGGTGAAGGGTGAATGGTGAAGGGTGAAGGGTGAAGGGTGAAGGGTGAAGGGTGAATGGTGAAGAGTGAAGGGTGAAGAGTGAAGGGTGAAGAGTGAAGGGTGAAGGGTGAAGAGTGAAGGGTGAAGGGTGAGTAGGGGCGTTTAATTAAACGCCCTGGGATTAAATACGCATCACGCATCACGCATCACGCATCACGCATTACGAGGCTACTAATTACAGATTTTTACGAAAGTAACTATATGAACATAACAATTATTTCCTGTTCAATATTTCGTCATGAAATAGAAGTGTATCTGAAAGAAAGAAATCTTAATGTTATATTTCTTGACAGTATGCTTCATATGAAACCTGAAAAGTTGAATTCTTCACTAAAAAAAATCATTAAAGAAGAAATCGACAGACACCATAAGATTTTACTTTTATATGGAGATTGTTCTCCTTCTATGAGAGATTTTGAAGCAAATGAACATATAACAAGGGTGGAAGGTATAAATTGCTGTGAAATACTCATTGGAAGAGAAAAATACAGAGAACTCAGAAAAGAGAGGGTCTTTTTTTTAATAAAAGAATGGCTTGTAAGATGGAAAGAAATATTTGAAAAACATCTTGGTCTGAAAGGTG